>CBDUGR010000319.1:0-3794 GCA_965366515.1 uncultured Gammaproteobacteria bacterium
AGCGGGTCACGTTATCAGGCAGAGGTCCGGAATTGCCAATACAGGTGGTGCAACCGTACCCCACAAGATTAAACCCCAGCTGATCAAGGGCATCCTGCAAACCTGCTTTTGCCAAATAGTCGGTGACAACCTTGGAACCGGGGGCTAATGAGGTTTTAACCCAGGGTTTGCGGCTTAATCCGAAAGCAACGGCTTTTTTCGCCACCAACCCTGCCGCCATCATCACCGCAGGATTAGAGGCGTTGGTACAGGATGTAATGGCAGCAATAACCAGATCACCATGGTGCATTGGCTCCGCACTACCCTCCAGATCAAATGCCTTGTTTTCCTGCCCTTGTTTGCCCTGTAATTCCAGCACGCTTTGCATAGCAGGTTTCAGCCCAGCTAGCGTTACCCGATCCTGAGGGCGTTTAGGTCCAGCGAGACTGGCGGTGACCGTATCAAGATCCAGACCGGACACTTCATCAAAGATTGGCACTGCGCTATGCTGATCCAGCCAAAGTCCCTGAAGCTTGCAATAGCTTTCCACCAATTCAAGCTGTTCCTTGTCTCGACCAGTCAGTTCCAGATACTCAAGTGTCAGGCTATCTACAGGGAATATTCCGCAGGTTGCACCGTATTCGGGTGCCATATTGGCAATGGTTGCTCGATCCGCCAATGTCAGCGTAGACAAACCTTCACCATGGAACTCCACGAACTTTCCAACTACTCCCTGCTTACGCAGAATCTCAACCACACGCAGCACCAAATCCGTTGCCGTAACACCCTCGCGCAACCTGCCTTTGAGTTCAAAGCCCACAACCTTGGGAATCAGCATAGAAATCGGCTGTCCTAACATTGCAGCTTCAGCTTCAATACCACCCACGCCCCAACCCAGGACGCCCAGACCATTGATCATGGTGGTGTGGCTGTCAGTGCCAACCAGTGTGTCCGGGTAGGCGACCGGCAGATCGCCTTGCTCTGCTGTCCATACCACCTTTGCCAAATACTCCAGATTAACCTGGTGACAAATACCGGTACCGGGAGGCACTACTCTGAAATTGTCCAGAGAAGCTTGACCCCACTTTAAAAATTGATAGCGTTCCAGGTTCCTCGACATCTCCTTTTTAACATTTTCAGCAAAAGCCGAGGGCGAGGCAAAAGCATCAATACTCACTGAATGGTCGATCACTAAATCGACCGGAGTCACTGGATTAACTTTCTGCGGATTCTCGCCTCTGTCTACCAGCGCCTTCCTCATCGCCGCCAGATCAACAACCGCTGGTACCCCGGTAAAATCCTGCATCAGCACTCGCGCCGGGTGGAACTGTATTTCACGACTAGGCCGACCGCCGTCGCCGCCAATGATTGCCTTGATATCTTGCTCGGCATCAGGATTGGAGGGCGCATTGCGCAACAGGTTTTCTAGTAGAATTTTGATGGAGAAAGGCAATCGATTAACATCACCCAAGCGTTGCAACTCGCTGGAACGTAAATCATAGTACCCATAATTGCGGTTATTGACCTTAAACTGCTTAAACGTGTCAAACTTATGCGTAGTAGTCATCATTACACTCTTCCCTAAAACGGGTTTACCGGCAATGCTGTAGCAGAAGAATTATATCACGGCAGGATCCGGATAATCGCCCTGGTCAAGCCCTTCGATATGAGTACCCTGAAAACTTTCAATCGCCTTAACCGCCGTGACAGAGTTATCAAATGTAGCAATATGAAACAGTGCATCACCCTCGTTCACTACCGGCAAATTATTTCTGCCGATAATAATTCCGGTCACGGGCGAAACTACATTGGCTTCATTTTCACCAACGCTGTCTGCGATACGTCCGATAGTTTGGCCGGATGTCACCCTTGCGCCCAGAGGAGCCTCTATTCTTAACAAGCCTGCCTGAGACGCCCTCACCCACTGGGAAGAACGGGCCTCAATGACCCTTTGCTCCTTCGTAACTTTGCGCTTGGGCAACATTCCCAAAGTACGCAGTACATTTAAAACGCCGCGAACACCTGCCCTAATCGACAGGTTATCAAACCTTAACCCCTCTCCCGCTTCGTACAGGAGCATCGACAAACCTTTATCCATAGCATACTGACGCAGAGATCCATCCCTTAGATTCGCATTGATCACCACTGGCGCGCCAAAGGATCTGGCCAGCAGTGCGCACGCTTCGCTATCCAGGTTGGCGCGGATATGAGGTAAATTCGAGCGATGATTCGAGCCCGTATGCAGATCTATACCATGAGTTGATTTATCCACCACCTCCTCGGCAAAGATACGCGCAACCCGGGATGCCAATGACCCGTGTTTACTACCGGGAAAAGATCGATTCAGGTCTCTTCGATCGGGCAGGTAACGAGTATGATTAAAAAACCCGTAAACATTGACAATTGGCACACAAATCAGGGTTCCTCGGAGCTTTTCAACCGCCTTGGTATGACGAATTCGTCGAATAATCTCAATACCATTTATCTCATCACCATGAATGGCGGCCGAAACAAAGACCACTGGCCCTGCTCGTTTGCCGTGAATGACATGCACCGGCATCGATAGTGGCGTATAGGATGACTGGGAGGGCAACCCCAGCGCCAAAGTTGCCCGTTGCCCTGGTTGAATAGTTTCTCCGCAAATAATGAAAGGCGCGCGCGCCATACTATCCCTGACCTCTGGTTTTGGTTTTATTGGGACTGGCATTATTTTCAATAAATTCGATAATCAACCCGGCAATATCTTTTTTAGTGGCTCCCTCAATACCCTCAAGGCCTGGAGACGAATTGACCTCCATGACCAATGGGCCACGATCCGATCGCAGCAGGTCGACGCCGCAGACATTGAGCCCCATTACTTTAGCCGCGTTAATTGCTGTACGTCTTTCGGCTGCCGATAACTTGACCAATTGTGCAGTGCCTCCACGGTGAATATTGGAGCGAAATTCGCCTTCTGGTGCGGTACGCTGCATCGCCGCGATCACTTTTCCACCCACCACAAAGCAACGCAGGTCAGAACCTTTGGACTCTTTGATAAACTCCTGAACCAATATGTTGGATTTGAGTCCCATAAAGGCCTGAATCACGCTTTCTGCCGCCTTCTTGGTTTCCGCGAGTACCACGCCGATCCCCTGGGTTCCTTCAAGCAACTTGATTACGCATGGCGCGCCACCAACTTCGCGAATCAAGCCATTGATATCATCCGGTGAATGGGCAAAAGCCGTGGCCGGTATACCTACGTTCTTGCGCGATAACAGTTGTAACGACCTTAGCTTGTCTCTGGCACGGCTGATTGCCACCGACTCATTCACCGAATAGACATGCATCATTTCAAACTGACGTACCACAGAGGTTCCATAAAAGGTAACCGATGCGCCAATACGTGGAATTACTGCATCAAAATCTGTGTGATCAAACTCCTCATCTTTAAAATGAATACTCGGCTTATCAGAAGTGATATCCATAAAACAGTGCAGGTGATCCAGCACTCTGACAGAGTGCCCTCTTGCTTCAGCCGCCTCAACCAGTCGACGGGTTGAGTAGAGTGATTTTTTTCGTGATAGTATTGCAATATTCATAAAATTACCCAAGTTACCGCTTACGCGGATTAATTTGCTAATCCCTGTCGCCCAGAGTAAAGGACAGACAGGGATCAACCACAAAGCGTTTATTCAAAGATTGCCTGCCTATTAAAAGGCGAAAGCCCATATCATCCCGATTTGTCAGTGTTAATTCAGTTTTAAAAGAATATAAACCCAGCGTCATAGTAGTCAACACCACTAAACGACTTTCGGCCTTTCCGTTGGAGCTGGTTA
>CBDUGR010000320.1:0-3770 GCA_965366515.1 uncultured Gammaproteobacteria bacterium
ATATAGTCGCTACTCACCTAAATGAGTCTATTCGAATGATTATGTCGAACCCACTTTCCCACCACAATCTATTCCACTCCCATAATTTGGGAGAGACAGAAGAAATGGTCGGTCAATTTATCTGGCCGCACCGGATGCTCACCAGCAAAGCAAAAGAAATTGACGCCCGACTCGATGGTCTTTCTTTGGGTGATATGGGGCTTTACTATTTACGTTACGGCGCCAATGTAAAAATAGATGCGGGAGAGATCTCAAACTACTATCTGGTGCAAACAGCTCTGTCGGGGACTGCCTCTGTGACAAATGGTCATCGAAAGATTGATGCCACACCCGGATTTACAACGCTGATATCTCCCTGCGGTATCACGAAAATAGACATGGACAACGAGTGCAGCTATTTAGTGCTGCTATTGAAACGAAAAGCGCTCGAGAAACAACTCACTGAGCTACTCGACAAACCTCTAAAAGAACCGGTTGTCTTCGATCTCTGCACCCATCATCAAAACCAGGCCACCTCGTTGCAGCAAACGATGTTGTTTCTTTGCCAGCAGTACAACGAGCATTCTGCCGAACTTGATCAACCACGCCTTAACCACCAGTTCACCGAAATGTTGATCTCTGTATTGCTAAACACCTGGCAACATAACTACACAGAGCAATTGTTGAATACTGCTTCCACACCTCTACCCTGGCATGTGCGTAAAGCGATGGATTATATTCAACAGCACATCCATGCCAATATTTCTCTGACGGCAGTCGCGAGGGAAGTCGGCGTAACACCCCGAACATTACAAAATGGATTTAACCATTTTCTAAATCAGACACCGTCCGGATATGTTCAGTCGTTGCGTCTGAATCTAGCTTATGAAGCACTGCAGCAGGCCAATCCAAAACAACAGAGTGTTACTGAAATTCTTTTAGATCAGGGAATTAACGATGCCGGCCGATTTGCCCAACTCTATAAACGGCGTTTTGGAGAACTGCCATCCGAAACGCTGAGGCGGTAGCATTGCTTTTAAAAACATTCAATTGGTTTCACCAAAAACAAGCGTAAAAAAAGCCGGACTGCCTCATGAGCTCCGGCTTTTTATTTATCTATGAACTTTGAAACAGCTGGTATCCAGCTATTTTGCTGTTTTCTCCACGACGGTTTTAAGTACAGCCACGACCCGTCTATTCTGCTGCCATCCCGATTCACCGCGATTATCCGCACGAGGTTTGCTTTCACCATAGCCGACTGCAATCACACGGTCCTCATTGATACCATACTCATCGACCAGAACACGCTGCACTGCGTCGGCTCTGCGCTGCGACAATCGATCATTATAGTCTTCAGACCCCCGCGAATCCGTATGTCCCTCAATAACCGCCTTGAGTGATGGAAACATGGTCATAAAATCAGCTACCTCTTTGATCTCGGCAAAAAACTGAGGTTTCACCATCGCTGTATCCGTATCAAATAAAACTTCCAGCTCCACAGATACAGTTTCTTTAATAATATACTGACACCCCTGTTCATCAACACGCGCGCCAGCTGGCGTTTCAGGGCATCTGTCTTGACGATCGGCCACTCCATCTCCGTCGCCATCCATCGGGCAACCCGACGCATCTACGGTCTCTCCCGCAGGCGTATTAGGGCATCGATCCCGGGAGTCATTTACGCCATCCCCATCAGAATCCGCGTTCAACTCGTTGGCTACAGCATATTGACTCGCTTTACTTGAGCTTTTGCCAGCCTTACCAAAAGAATAGTCAAGTCCTAGCATCAGAGCCAAATCTGTACTCGATTCATCAACGTTGCGCAAAGCACGCATATCGCCGCGCAGAGACAAATTGTCGGTGATGTACTTTTTAACACCTACACCAACATTCAGCAGGGTTTGATCATCGGAGCTAACTCCCGCCAAATTATTATCCACATCAAAATTGCCCGCGCCAAACGCCAAATAGGGCAGCGCCCGACTGCTTGTTTCCTTGAAGTAATAGAGTAAATCAGCACGGTAGCCCTTGATATCCAGGTCTAAATCCGAACCTGCAAATAGATCCAAATCTGTTTCACCAAGGTCAATGTAAGTGCCTTCAATTCCCCAGTGCTGGGAGAATTTGTAACCGATACCTGCTGCTACGCCACCTGTATCAGAAATATCATTGTCTCCAAACATATAATAGGTCGGTGCGACAAATACACTTACACCTTGTCGGTTATCCGCGTAGACACTATTTAACCCGGCACATGCTAATAGCAGCAGTCCGACAGCTAGTGATTTTCTTTTGTTTAGCATGATGTCTCTCCTTACCAAATATAAAGTCCAAAAAGCATCATTGGCCGCGATTGACTATTAACAAGTTCAGTCCTTGGATAAAACAACCAATACCACTCTAACGATGAGGCACCATTATAAGCCCGTATCTCGTATATTTTTGTAAAACATTGTAATTCATGAGCTATCCATCTCCTGCGCATGCACCAACTGCATCTTGAGCGCAGCCGGAGCCAGCCTCTCTTTACCACCCTATCACAAAATCCCAGAGCCGTTAACGCTGCGCAAATTACTCTACAACAATACAGGCTGAAGTCTTTGTTTGACTATCAGACTTTACCGATAGAATGACTAGGAGAATACGGATGAATTTGCAGACTCCAGGGTTGTACGGAATATGTCGTGATAGTAAACCTAATACCTGGGGCGTTAACCGAGGCTGTCAATTAGCACTAGATTATCTGTCGTTTGAGCCGCTATTCGACTTTCTCTCCCCTGACCTGCTTGTCCGCATGATAGGAAGATCGTACCAGAGGACCGCTGGCCACGCTTGTAAAGCCGATGTTTTTTGCGTACTCAGCAAACTGATCAAATTCATCCGGATGCACAAAGCGCTCAACCGCCAAGTGGTTCAAACTAGGCTGCAAATACTGACCAATAGTAATCATATCCACCTGGTGTTCGCGCATATCATCCATGACCCGGTATATTTCATCAGCGTGCTCGCCCAACCCTACCATAATGCCAGACTTGGTGAGTACTGCCGGCGACCTCTGTTTATATTTGCTTAACAGTGAGAGCGACCAAGCGTAATCCGATCCGGGTCTTATTTTTTTATACAAGCGAGGTACCGATTCTAGATTATGGTTAAATACGTCCGGAGGCTCAACTTGAAGGATATCCAATGCAACATCCATACGCCCTCGAAAATCAGGAACCAATACTTCAATTTTAATATTCGGGCTAGCCCGTCGAGTTTCTTTTATGCAATCCGCAAAATGTCCCGCGCCACCATCCCTTAAATCATCTCGATCAACAGAGGTGACTACCACATAGCGTAGCTTCATTTCTGCTATGGCTTGTGCAAGGTGCTTCGGTTCATCCACGTCCAAAGGATTGGGACGTCCGTGAGCTACATCACAGAAGGGGCAACGCCGGGTACAAATTTCCCCCATGATCATAAATGTTGCTGTGCCGTGGCTAAAACATTCCCCAAGATTGGGGCAGGCCGCCTCTTCACAGACAGAAGCAAGCTTGTTTTTACGTAAAATCTGTTTGATATTTGCTACTTCCGGCGAAGTCGGCATACGCACACGAATCCACTCTGGTTTTCGTGGCGCCTTTTCAGTTGGCACGACTTTTACCGGTATACGAGCCACCTTCTCTGCACCTCTCAGCTTCACTCCACGCTCTACTGCCGGTCTTCTCGGTGGTGCAGTGTTTCCACCCTTCTGTTCTTTATCCATCAGTCATCGCTCTTATTCACACTACTGCCAGTATACCCCAGGC
>CBDUGR010000321.1:0-3762 GCA_965366515.1 uncultured Gammaproteobacteria bacterium
AACCCATTCCATCATTGATTCGCCGCCCGGCAAGGATGATTTCCGGGTTGTAACCAATCTCTTGAGCCTTGTGAGTGAGGTAATATGGGTCAACACTGATGCAGTGTCCTCCCACCAGGCCTGGTCGAAAAGGAAGAAAGTTCCACTTGGTGCCGGCCGCCTCGAGGACCTCTAAAGTGTCAATGCCTAACCTGTTAAAGATAAGTGCCAGTTCATTGATTAAAGCTATGTTCAAATCACGTTGAGTATTTTCGATTACTTTCGCCGCTTCAGCTACCTTGATGCTGCTTGCCTTATGCGTTCCAGCTTGAATAATGCTTGAATAAAGAGCATCAACCAAGTCCGCAATCTCAGGCGATGAGCCGGACGTGACTTTCATAATGGTAGAGACGCGATGCTCTTTGTCGCCTGGATTAATTCTCTCCGGGCTGTAGCCAGCGTGAAAATCTATATTAAAGGAAAGCCCTGATTCTTGCTCGACGATGGGAATGCAAACCTCTTCGGTTGCTCCTGGATATACGGTAGATTCGTAGATGACGATATCCCCTTTACCGATCGCTCTTCCCACTGTTCTGCTGGCTGCTTTCAGGGGGGTAAGATCGGGCTGCCGATGCTGATCGATAGGTGTTGGTACTGTAACGATATAGCAGTTGCAATCCTTTAGTTTTTCGATGTCATCGCTAAACTGAAGGAGATTAGCGTTCGAAAGCTCCTCGCGATCCACTTCCAGAGTGCTGTCTTTTCCTTGTGTCAGTTCAGATACGCGCGCCGAGTTGATATCAAAGCCAAGGGTGGGATATTTCTTCGCAAATTCCACTGCTAAGGGCAAGCCAACATACCCCAGGCCTATCACCGCTATCTTGAAATCGTCAATATTTCGCATTCAAAATTCCAAATCATTATGCTGAAAAGATAAGCTTACTATAGACCAGTCTGCCGAAGAAGGTGGAAAAAAATCTGCAAGGTATAGACCAGTATATCGGGGAGCGATACGGTTTTTGTTTATAGCCTTATATTATTTTTTCTTAGTGGCTAGATTTTATCGCTATGCTAGTATTAATAACCGGCGGGAGTGGATGCCGTGTTTGAATAATGCAAGGACCTGCTATTCTAATAAAAGTAACAAACAGGGATTATCAATGATGCGTACAGCATCGCAGAAAAGAAGCCGCGCAACGGCCTGTAGGTTTATTTCGTTTTTGTCTGGTACTGGCTAATGGGTACAGTCCGTGTTTTTAAACACCATATCCATACGGTATTTTTGTGGCTGGCTTTTGCAGAGTTTTTGCTATTCATAATGTCGGTTTATCTCGGAGCCTACACCCGCTTTGAGGGTAGCGCGGTGATTGCAGAGGAGAGCATCGGGCCCATATTGCCCAGGGCTCTTATTTTCGCTATCGTCATGGTTCTATCGATGA
Source organism: uncultured Gammaproteobacteria bacterium (assembly GCA_965366515.1). Lineage (GTDB taxonomy): Bacteria > Pseudomonadota > Gammaproteobacteria > Pseudomonadales > IMCC2047 > JAJFKB01. The sequence continues at coordinate 1,419 of CBDUGR010000321.1, forward strand.
GTGCTATGGGCTTGTATCAGCCGCATACCAGAGAAGGTTCAAGTGGTGTGGTTATCAGAACCATTGGAGCCTTTTTGTTTATGGGGCTGGCAATTTCTGTAATTTTCTATCTTTTCCCTGATCTTTTACTGGGCCGTGGTGCACTGGCATTATCTTTATTGGTCGCCTTTTTGCTCACTACTCTGAGCCGACTATTTTTTGAAAAAGTGGTTGACCAAGGACGACTCCAACGCCGAGTTCTGGTATTTGGTGCGGGTCGTCAGGCAAATGATGTATTAAACCAGTTACGTCGACGCGCCGATCGCCGAGGCTTTAAGTTTGTTGGATTTGCGCATGTTGAGGGTGAAGATGATGTGGTTGAAAGTTCGGAGGTCATTCAATTAAATGGTTCACTGTTGAGTTATGCTCAAGCACACGAAGTCGATGAAATTCTAGTTGCCGTCGATGACAGAAGGCGCGGGTTACCCATTAATGATCTGCTGGCCTGTAAATTGAGTGGGGTCGACGTGCTGGATATTGTCCAGTTCTTCGAGCGAGAAACTGGTCGAATCATGCTTTCGTTCGTGACGCCTGGTTGGATGGTGTTTTCGGATGGGTTTCAGTTTGGTGCCTTTCGACATTTAAGTAAAAGAACCTTTGACCTGCTAGCCAGTTTTTTTCTTCTGATGGCAACATGGCCGATGATGCTGCTGACAGTGATTGCCATTTGGCTGGAAGAGGGCTTCGGTTCGCCACTGGTATACCGGCAAAAACGTGTGGGGCTAAATGGCAAAGAATTTAACGTGCTCAAATTTCGAAGTATGAGGGTCGATGCAGAAAAAGATGGGCAAGCGGTTTGGGCAAAAAAGAATGATGACAGAGTAACGAGGGTGGGCCGTGTTATCAGGCAATGCAGAGTAGATGAATTACCTCAGATAATTAATGTGCTGGCGGGAGATATGGCTTTTGTGGGACCACGTCCGGAACGTCCTCAATTTGTAAATCAGCTAAGTCGACGCATTCCACACTATGCTGCGCGTCACCAGGTGAAGCCAGGTATTGCCGGGTGGGCACAGCTGTGTTACCCCTATGGAGCGAGCGAAAAAGATGCGGAGCAAAAACTTCAGTTTGATTTGTATTATGTTAAGAACCACAGCATGTTCCTCGATTTTCTGATATTGGTGCAAACTGTAGAAGTTGTGCTTTTTCGCAAAGGTGCTCGGTAAAAGGTACTTGTCAATAGTGGTTGTGCAGTTACCGGTAAGGCGAATCAATTTATTTCTGTTTTCTATGGATGTCGAGGAAGAATTTAGATGGTAAAAGTCTTGCTTAGAAAACTTTTCGGTAGGGAGCAACAGGACGAAAAACCAGTCGCATCCACAAAAGATGGGGGATGGATTGGGGTAGATCTTGACGGTACGTTGGCAACTTATGATGGATGGTATGGGCCGGCTTATATTGGCGAGCCTATTGAGCCAATGATGGAGCGAGTGAGAGGTTGGTTGAGTGAAGGTGTTGAAGTGAGGGTGTTTACCGCAAGAGCTTCCGTCCCGGAGTATATACCCTATGTCGTTAAATGGATTGAAAAACAGGGGCTTCCACCACTCAAGGTGACCAATATAAAAGATTTTGGCATGATCGCTTTATGGGATGATCGTTGCGTCGAGGTGGTTACTAACGAGGGAAGACCGAAGAGTAAAAACTACTGAGTTTTAATTATAAGCTGGTTTGCAATTGCCAGAGCTCAAGTCTTAAGGCGATTCTTTGTAAGAAATAGCTGACATAAGTGTCAAAAAATATTACAGTAACGTGGAAGTTTGACGATATAGGATGTAAGGTGGTCGCGCAATTTGTTGTTAATTAAGGATAATATAATTCTGGCTCGTATTTTGCCTTCATTTTAAAGTATGACGACATGGATTGGGTCTTAAACTAAAAAAAATAGAATGTACCCGTACTGAGGAAACTGATAATGAATATTGTGCTGTTAATACTGGGTATCTTGGGTATTGGCGCCATATTGATTGCTGCTTATGTGTTTACAGTCGCGGCCAGAAATTACGTATCTGATGAAGATGCAGATATGGAGCTGGCCGAGGAAAATCGACTGTATGTGGTGCGAACTGATCGGGATCGAAGACAGTCTTCCGGAGAAATTGGATTCCCTTTGGAGTTACCGACGGGGGAGGTGATTCCCTTTGATAGACGTTCTTGTGATGATAGGCGTGCTGCCGGGTAAAGCTGAACTTTTTATTTAGTGTATTTATCAAGTTAGTTTATTATTCTGTTAACGCCATGTTCTGTGGCGGCTCATACTTCTCCCCTTTTATTTCTGTTATATACTCTTAGTCTATGCGCTTTCCCG
>CBDUGR010000322.1:0-3738 GCA_965366515.1 uncultured Gammaproteobacteria bacterium
TGAAATTCCGTCATCATCATTGTAAATGGTGACAACTTCAGCCTTGAGATTAATGCTGCCCTGGTCAATATTGACATGCCCTCGATAAATTGAAATACCTTTGGCATCGTCTATCTCAGCAGTATCTGATTTGATATGTATAGGTTGGTTTTTATCGTTGGGCAGGGCATAGCTTGACTGGGTCGCCCCCGCAAGGCTAAGTAATCCTGAGATTAACAACAAAAACAGGTGACTAGTCCGATTGGTTGATTGATTGGCCAAAAATTCACTCATTATTTTTATTAGGTTCATGCCGAACTCTGACGTTTGATAACAGTTCCATTCTATTCTCATTGATGTAGGCTTTCATGCCGGTCGCCTCGACGTTACCGTTTTGGCCTTTTATCACGACATCCTGCGCTGTCTCAGCCAAATCCTGTTTTGGGACTATCGTGAGCGTTCGCGTATTCATCTGCAGGGGATCTTTTGGCGTATCTCTCAGTATAACGACATTATCCCAAAGTTTAATATTTTCATTACCCGATGCCGCACGCCCCTGGTTGGCACTAATATACCAAGGTGTACCATCATCATGGAAGAGGGTAACGTCAGGAGATTCTACCAAGGTGTAGTCACCTATAGGAAAATGTTCCAGTAATTTGGCGTTAAAACGGTAACGCAGTTTGCCAGATTTATCAAATTCAACGCTGGAAGTGTTGCTTAAATAGAAATCCGGTTCAGCACTTTGTATAGCCCTTTTTTCTGCAGGAGCTGGCGTGGTCTGTTGCCGATACTCGAAGCTGATGGCCACCAGTAGCGTAATGATGCTGAGCAATGTGATAAATGTTAAGCGAGACAAGGTCGGCTCTCTGTATTTGGGTCAGTGTTTATGTCAGATACCTGTTAAGCTGAATCTCCAATGTTCCCTGCGCAGACATTATGAAATCACAGGCTTCCCTGACCGCGCCTTCCCCGCCCTTCGCCGTGGTGCACCAGTCGGCGTGGCGGGTGACAAAAGAATAGGCATTGGCCACCGCAATTCCCAGTCCAACCGTTTGCATCACGGGTAAATCAGGGAGGTCATCGCCAACATGGGCCACCTCTGAATAGCCAAGCGAAAGTTCTGCTAGTAATTCATCAAGTGCCACCCGCTTGTCTTCTCGTCCCTGCCACAGGTACTTAATGCCAAGATCAGAAGTTCGCTTATCCAGCGCGCCGGATTTTCTTCCGGTAATGATAGCCACTTCGACACCGCTTGAGCGTAGTAGTTTAATGCCTAGCCCATCCAGTATATTAAAGGCTTTAAATATTTCACCCTGCTCGGAAAAATAGAGGCGCCCATCAGTCATTACGCCATCAACATCTAAAATCAGTAATTTAATGTGTCGCGCCTTTTCTTGCGCTAGTGTCAGGTTTTTTTGCATATATTCATACACTGTAGGCGAGATAGCAGACTCGCTTGATGATGATCGTTAAATGACACCCGCACGCAGCAGGTCATGCATATTGAGCGCGCCTACTGGGCGGTGCTCTGGGTCTACCACCAGCAGAGCGTTTATTTTATTTTCCTGCATCAGGTTTAAAGCTTCTGCCGCTAACCGCCCGGATAGTATGGTTTTGCAGCCTTTGGTCATCACTTGATCGATAGGGGTCTGGTGAATATTAATCCTTTGGTCGAGTGCTCGGCGCAGGTCACCATCAGTAAAAATACCAATCAGTTTTCCCTGCTGGTCTACGACAGATGTAATACCCAGTTTTTTTGCGGTGACTTCCAGTAGTGCTTGATCGGTCATCGTGCTCTGTGTGACCATTGGGATATCTGCTCCCTGGTGCATTATGTCTTCGACCTTGAGCAATAGTCGTCTGCCCAGTGCGCCGCCCGGGTGTGAAAAGGCAAAGTCATCTGCGCTGAACCCGCGTGCTTCGAGTAGGGCAATGGCTAGTGCGTCACCCATCACCAGTGCAGCAGTTGTGCTGGACGTTGGCGCCAAACCCAACGGGCAGGCCTCCTGTTCAACGCTAACATCTAAATGTGCCAGTGCTGCTTCCGCCAGAATTGATCTGGGTGCTCCTGTCATGCTAATCAGTGGTGCGCCCATTCTTTTAATCAGAGGTAGAATTGTAATTAACTCTGCTGTAGCGCCAGAGTTCGAAACGGCCAGAACTACATCTTTATGGGTGATCATTCCCAGGTCGCCATGACTGGCCTCTCCCGGATGTACAAAAAAAGCGGGTGTGCCAGTGCTGGCAAGCGTAGCGGCAATTTTACTACAAATGTGTCCGGACTTTCCCATCCCGGTGACTACGACCCGTCCTTCACAGGCCAGTATCAGTTCGCAAGCCTTGATAAAATTATCATCCAGTCGGTTGGCAAGAGCGTTTACCGCTCTGGTTTCCATTTCTATAGTGCGTTTGCCAGCGGCAATAAAAGATTTTTCTTTATCCACTTGATGATCCTGGATTACGTGGCTGCTAAATTGTTCGCTATTATACTCTGTTTGTCTGCACGAGCAGTGACATAATGCTTCAAAAACTGTTAACCAGAGCGACTCGCTCGAGTTGAATAATTGTTAGGTGAACAGCACGAGTGCTTTCATATAGCAGCACTGCGATCACCCACTATGCCTGAAACACTATGCCTGAAAGAAGAGCAGTGTAAGATAACTCAAGTAGGCTACTATAAAAAAGGCTCCTTTGCCTCTGCCAATCTGGATCTTTTTGTTGCTGCGTATACTGCCATAACAGAATATGACAAGCATGCCAGTTAAAACAGACATTAGGCTGTAGTCCCGCCAAACCAGTTCCTGCTCGAAGCTATAGGGGTGGATCATCGCGGGTACAGACATGACCGCAAGCAGGTTAAATATGTTTGAACCAATGACGTTACCAATGGCGATATCATGATGCCCCTTTAGCGCGCTGGCAACAGATGCAGCTAATTCCGGAAGGCTAGTTCCGATGGCGATAATGGTCAGTCCGATGATCAGGTCGCTGACACCCAGTTGCTGGGCAATAAAGGTGGCCGCCCATACCAGTAATCGAGAGCTTGCAATTAGTAGTACCAGACCCAAAGTAAACCAGAACAAAGAGGCTCCTGTGGAGAAGTGAGGCAGTTCTTCCTCTTCCTCTACAAATAGCGTTGAGTCACCCACGCTAGGCTGATATTTCGCAAAAAGATAAAGTGTGACAACAAGCGCCGTGATGAGCAGTATCCCATCGATTCGGCTCAGGGAGGAGTCGATTAATAGGGATCCGGCGATAATGGTTACAACTGCCAGAATGGGCAGTTCCTTGCGCAAAAGTTTGGAGTGAATCGGCAGCGGTACGATTAATGCGGTTACTCCAAGGACCAGACCAATGTTGGCAATATTGGATCCTACTGCATTACCAATAGCGATTCCGCTAGCCCCCACCATGGCGGCCGTTGTGGATACCAGTAATTCGGGTGCCGAGGTCCCGAGGGAAACCACAGTCAGTCCGATCAGCAGGGGTGACATACCCATATTTCTTGCCAGCGACGCGGCTCCGGCAACAAATTTATCAGCACTCCAGACCAGAAGTGCTGTGCCTAATATGATCGAAATGCCTGCTAGTAACAATTCGTAATTCCACGCTAGTTGATGAGAGCGCTATTAAAAGGGCTATTGAGTCTCTTTGCAAGGACTTGGGGCTGTTAACAAGTAACTTAATGGTTGTTGTAACCGCAGGGCCTCCAGCCAATGTGCACGTAATGGCGTTGTGTTTATGCTGTATTCCAGA
>CBDUGR010000323.1:0-3728 GCA_965366515.1 uncultured Gammaproteobacteria bacterium
TTGGCCGCGAAAAACATCGTCCACCATGACGTTAGCTTGGCTCGGCTCACTTTGTATCCTGACCACCCCGTCAAGCGGCTCCAGCCGCACCAGCGGCAAAGTTAAGGATTGATTCGCTTCGACAGGCAGCTTCTGCTGCCAATTTTTATAACCTTCAAAAGATAAAACCAGAAGCCGTTCTCCTTGCATCACCTGTACACTTTTTGGGGTGTAGCCTCGCGGCTCATTATCTACCAAAATAGTGGCCCCTGGTGGCTCCGAACTCATGCTGATATCACTCCAGGCTGGCGTCAACTCAACCGACATTTGGTGGGCTAAATCCTTACCCTCTATCTCGATATCGGATGACTGGCTTATATAACGTTCAGCTTCCAGTCCAACGCTATACCGGCCCGCCTCTATCAAATAATCCGTTATCGGTGTTTTACCAATAGCTTCTCCATCAACCAAGACCGCCGCACCTTCGGGCACAGATCTTACAAACAGTCTTCCAGGCAGTTTTAACATCTGGAAATCAAATTTCTGGTTTGGCTCTTGCGATACTTCTATCGGTTGTTCAAGCTTCCGATAACCCTTCTGTTTCGCCTGGATTAAATATTCACCCGGACGCATCAAATAACGCTCACCTAGTGTGATGACAATGCCACCTTTAATCTCCACATGCTCTGCCATCGGCTCAAAGGAAAGATAAACTGAACGAGCGGTGAACACGTACCACATGGCGATCAGGAGCAATAGAAATACACACCCAAGTAACGCCGATACAGGTTTAATCCACGGCTTTTCGGTAATACTGCCCGCATCAACCGGCTTAAAATTCAGCGGCTTGATAACATCTTCTTGATCGGCATTCGGTTCTAGATTATCTGGCATTCCCTATATCCGCAAACTAAACTATCTGGCTATCTACCACTGCTTTCGGTTCTGATCCGGCAAACCTGTCGTCACGGCAAGATGTCGCTTTGACCCGGTTAAATCTTCTCCTCGCACTGGATCTTTATCGGCCCGACCAGCGTTTTTTTGGATACCACAAACTCTTTTCGCACGTCGCGATACCCCACACGCTTACCTATCAAAACATAGCCCCCTGGTTTTAAAGACAGCTCACGCTGAGTAAAATTTCCTAAGTGTCCAACTTTATAAAGGGTTACATCGGTTACGTTATCCGACTCTATACGCACCAGCGAAGGCTCTACGGCCTGTTTGAGAAGAGTCATCAAACTGTCAATTTGACCCCTCAATCTCGGCCCTGGGTTCGCCACAGTTCCAGCAACTTCCAACAGCTGTTCGGCTTCTCGATAAACTGCATCGCTGGTTAAGCGGCCCGGATCTGCAAGCTGCTCCTGCATCAGGTCGTCAAGCCGCGCTCGATCGCCGGTACGTTTTAAACCCTGTTGCGCAAATATTAAATTTGGATCGAGTGCCAGTACAGCTTGATATTGTTTTTGTGCTGCATGCCATTGTTCGCTCTCTATCAGCGTGTTTGCCTCCGCGCGCAAACGGGCAATCTTGTTTTGCACCAGCAAATTGGTCACTTCCGTACGTCCAGTATGTGCTTCAGCAGACCGTGGTTTTAACTGGCCCGCTCTAGTGAAATGTTTTTCTGCCTGGATCAGACGGTTTTGCTGTAATGCTCGATAACCCTCAGACATCGCCAGTGAAAAATCCCGCTCCAGGATCTTTGCTTTAATGGCATTTATCGCTGCTTTCGCCTGCAATGATTCGTCATCAAGCGCCAACGCCTCTTGCAATATCTTTTGGGCACTATCAAAATCCGCTTGCTGCTCCATCTGCTTTGCCCTTTGCACAAGCAGATTCACTCTATCCAGGGTAGCAACACGCTTGAGACCGTTGTGCGCAACTTCATTATCCGGATCAATTATTCGTACTAGCTCAAATGCTGCACGAGCCTGCTCGGCAACTCCATCATGAATAGATTGGAAACCGTCTTGCAGCTGCTGCTCAATCACAGCATTTACGCTATCAGCGATGCTGCGCATCAGTTCAAGACTCTCACTGTAGAGTTTCGCTGCGTCCTGAAACTGCCGCTCACGATATTTCTCATCCCCTTGGGCTGCCAGTGCTGCGGCCGCTGAAAACTGCTGTTGCGCCCATAACCTGACACTTTTCTCTTCCAGTTCAAATTGTAGATCGAGCAACGGCTCCAAAATCTGCTGTGCCTGCTGCCTTTCTCTAGCCAACTGCGCTTCCTGCCAAGGGGAAATCTCTGGCGGGATCTGCACAGTCCTGGTGTTTTCTTGCTTAACTACATCTGGCTGCGTAATAAAGCGCGGCAGCATGACAAATACTGCAATTGCCAGGGCTACGGACAATGAGAAGCTTGCTATCAACCATTTCTTGTGAATATTCTTATCTGAATTAGCTGGAGAATTTTGACTGTCGCTTGGCCCTTGAGGAGATATCTCAATTTTTGCAGGAGTGATTTTTTCAAATTCGGGCAAGCTCGGATCAGTCGAATCGTTTTGCATAGAGGGTTCATTTCTTTATTCTTCGGCACTCAGAAGGCGGCACCGTTTTGATGATTAGAAAACCTATGATTAATTTCTCAGCCTTAGGGAATATTACATAACCGCTGTGCTCGGCAATATAGAGTTTAAAACCGGCTAAAAAGTTTATTTATGATTACGCAGTTTCATTCACTCTAGACCTGATGCAAGGTTCCCTTTAGTTTTTACCTTCAACTGACTCAGTTTCAGTAACATAAATATCATACAGAATTTCACGCCACTTACTATATTGATCATCCACTGTTCCCGTCAGGGTGACGGTACGATCCTGCAACTCGACTACCTGAGGCTCGACCTCCAACTCTAACGAGTTCCCCAACTCCTGCAACGCCTCCTGGTGGAGCTGTGATTCTGCTCGTTTATCCAGCCCGCTTTTAAAAAGATACGCGCCACCAATGATACCAACCTGTCCTGCAGCTTCAACCGACCCATCTCCCGATCCTGCCGCTGCCACACCTGCGATAATAGCAGCCGTACCTGCGATCATTCGATTCCTCGCAGCACGACGCAGTTCACGCAAGGCGACCACTTCATCATAGGTCATCTTACGCCATTCCAGATAGGGTTTACCCATTTCCATCGCGAAAGAGGAATAATAATCCTGCAGTGTATCTATATAGAGATAATCACGTTCTCTTATCTCCCGTACACGAATTAAAAGCGGCTCGTTAACAGGTGGTAATCTCACGATCTCGTAGATTCCAGCTTTGTTAGTCTGCATATACTCGGAGAAAGCATCGGGAGAAAAGCTGCGCGCAAACTTAAGTTCCGAAAGGGTTCGAATCCGTTTTAGTTCTGCGGGTGATAACTGCTCTCGAAAAGCCAGCATGTCATTGGCAATACGATTATAGATTCCCTGAAATGGATCTAATTGCGCGTGCATTTTATCGTCATAGTTATACTTGCTGGCGATTTCTTCATATTCCCGGTTAAACCAGGTTTTACCGGAGCTATCGTTCACACTAATCTCCAACTGCAACATTTCACCATCGGAATGTAAGATTTTCCCCTCAACATACAGATCGACAATACTCTCCTTGCTCGGCACAATTCTAACCGCCCCCCAACTTGCGTTCTTTTGCAATGTCTCAGTCAGGGTAAAAGGGATGTACCTGGACTCGGCTTTACGAATTTCCGGCAGAGTGATTGCTTTCTTGTCCTCCAATAATTCATCAATGCCCGGATTAAATATCAGCACCC
>CBDUGR010000324.1:0-3722 GCA_965366515.1 uncultured Gammaproteobacteria bacterium
CTTCTTTCAGGGTTCTCGCCACAAACTGACAAAGCAATAAACGGCTGGCTTTACTCACTGGATCGACACCATCCTTCAAAATCGGACAGGCCTCGTAAAAGCTCATGGTATCACTGGCCAGCTCGTAGAGGTAAGTACAGAGCAGGTGCGGTAGACATTCCCTTGCAACCAGATCCAGTGTTTCGTTAAATTGGAGCAACTTTAACGCAAGTGCCCGCTCACTGCTTTCGCTCAAATGCAGCTCCCCGGACAAATTTTGCGGATCAACTCCCGCCTTACGAAAAATACTTTGGACACGCGTGTAAGCATATTGAAGATAGGGCGCCGTATTGCCCTCAAAGCTCAGCATCGTATTCCAATTAAAAATGTAATCACTGGTTCGATTTTTTGAGAGATCAGCATATTTAACAGCACCAATCCCCACTTTCCTGGCCACTTCATCTCTTTCAACGGCAGTTAACTCAGGATTTTTTTGCTCGACAAGTCGTCGCGCACGCTCGACCGCCTCATCAAGCAGTTCTGCCAATTTAACCGTGCCACCTACTCTGGTTTTAAAAGGCTTTCCATCGGCATCCATCATCGTGCCAAATGCACAATGCTCCAGAGATACGGAATCTGAAACGAACCCTGCCTTGCGGGCGACCGTAAATACCTGTTGCTAATGCAGCGACTGCCTGGCATCCACAAAATACAGAATTCTATCCGCTTGCAGCTCATCGTTGCGATATTTTAAAGCCGCCAGATCAGAGGTGGCGTACAGATAACCACCATCGGTTTTTTGCACTATCACCACCGAAGGTTTGCCATCCTTGTCTGCAAATTCCTCCAGGAATACAACCTGCGCGCCCTGATCTTGAACCACGATCAATTGACGTTTTAGTTCAGCGACCACCTTTGGCAAATCGTCATTGTAAGCACTTTCCGGCCGAATGTGCTGATGTGTAAGTGATACATTTAATTTCCGATATATTGCTTCACTATGGGCTACCGATACATCGATAAATTTTTGCCACAGGGCATTACAATGGGCATCACCACCCTGTAATTTAACCACGTATGCGCGGGACCGATCGGCAAAACCAGCATCTTCATCAAAGCGTATTTTTGCCTCTCGATAAAATGCCTCCAGATCTTCAAGCTCGACTTCCGTCAAGCTATTCTCAGCCGTCAAACGATCTTCCAAATGCGCGATCAGCATACCAAACTGAGTACCCCAGTCACCCATATGGTTCTGACGAATGACATGATCTCCCTGAAACTCCAGCACCCGAGCGATAGCGTCGCCAATAATAGTACTTCTCAGGTGCCCCACATGCATCTCTTTAGCCAGATTGGGCGCGGAATAATCCGCAACAACAATTTCTGGTTCTGCATTTCTATTTGCGTTTAGATGGTCATCCGCCAATGCAGCCTCGCAATTTCTCGCCAGCCAGTCGCTCGTCAGGTGAATATTGATAAAGCCCGGCCCGGCAATTTCTATCTTTTCGGCAACGGTTTCGAGCTTTAGCTGATCAACCACCTTGCTCGCCAATTCCCGCGGGTTGACCTGCATTCGTTTTGCTGCTGGCAGAACTCCATTCGCCTGATAGTGGCCAAATTCTGCGCGAGTACTCTGCGTTACCAAAGGCTCACTTCCCTCGGGTACACCTGCCAAAGTCAGTGCCAATGCTACCTGGTCAGATAGATATTTTTTTATGTTCATGTCTGGAAAATAAGCTCATTAACGAAGATCTGAAAAGGCGGCGTAGTATAGCCGATAAGGCGATCAATGCATAATTCAATGCTTTTAAATGCATGACAGGCAACCTTTTGATATATTAGTGGATCCTGAGTACTTCTGCTATCGACAGCTACCTGTTAAACCCGCTCTCTTTGAGGTTAGGTTCAAGGATTATAAGCGCTAGCAATCCGGATTTATTACGACTATTACGGTCGTTCCGGGTTACAGTAGCGAGGGAACATATAAGGTCGCTTGCTCTTTCGGCTTAAGCATGGACAGTGGCCAGAAAAGAAGGAAGCGTTTAATTCACCAATCAACATGACAGACCACTATAATTATGAAACTAGATACTTTCCGCGTTATTTTTCGTGGGGAGGTTTTGGAGGGCAATGACCCCATCAAGGTCAAGTCAAACATGGCAAAGCTTTTTAAACTGGACATGGATGACCCGGACCATTTGGCGAAGCTCGAAAAACTCTTCTCCGGCCGCACTCTGGTTATTAAAGATAAAATAAGCAAAGCTGATGCGCTAAAATATAATCAAGCCATTTCCGAAGCGGGAGCGCAGTGCTCGATTGAGCCGAATATGCTTGAGCAACGTAAAGATCAGCGACGCAAGAGGGGCGATAGACGAACGGTACGTAGAACTTCCGCAATCCAACCTGATAGACGGACAAAACCTGGTCGCCGTAAATCCGACAAAAAAATCGAGTAGCCACTAGCAGCGAACGCTCGCGAAAGGCGTCATGACGAAGGAGGCGGCATTTCTGGGTATCGCTCGCTTAAAGGAACCGATAACCCATTATCTTCGACCACTCTGGCATGCTTTCTTGTCAACTCCCGGGGCTCTTTTACACCGCAGGAATGCGCAATAACCCCCACCTCATGCGCCATGTTCAATGCGTAATTTTTAACACGCTCAGCCTTGTCGGTGGGATTAAGCCCCTGCTGCAACCGTTCATCATGTGTGGCAACACCGCTGGGGCAGGTATTTTTGTTACACTGCATCGCTTGAATACAACCCAGCGCAAACATGAATCCGCGAGCCGATACCACAAAATTGGCCCCCATGCACAACGCCCAGGCAACACCGGACGGTGTAATGAGTTTCCCGGATGCGATCACCTTAACCCGCTCTTTTAAGCCATACTCCGCCAATTTATCAACCAGCATAGGCAAACTTTCCCTCAAAGGTAGCCCCATATAGTCAATTAAACTTTGTGGTGCCGCACCCGAACCGCCATCTGCACTATCAACGGTTATAAAATCCGGCGCACTGCCCAACCCTCTTGCCGCGATCGTTGAACAGAGCTCGTCCAACATTTGTGTCGAACCAATCACGGTTTTGATTCCCACCGGTTTTCCGGTCACTTCCCGGATATGGTTCAACATATCAATCAACTCATTGTTGTCAGTAATCTCCTCATGTCGATTGGGACTGATTGAATCCTTGCCCATTGGAATTCCTCTTATCTGAGCCACCTCCTCCGTCACTTTTGAGCCAGGCAATATGCCACCCTTCCCGGGTTTCGCACCCTGACTCATTTTAAGCTCAAACATCTTGACCTGATCTGTCTCGGCCAGTCTTTTTAAACGGGCATCATCCAGCTTACCTTCCGCTGTCCTAACTCCATATTTTGCAGTACCAATCTGATAAACTAAATCAGCACCGCCTTCCAAATGGTAGGGCGACAAACCGCCTTCACCGGTATTCATCCAACAACCCGCCATACGGGCACCATTCGATAAAGCTAAAACTGCCGGCCTGGAAATAGAGCCAAAACTCATACCTGATATGTTATAGATTGAACTGGCTTGATAGGGCGTTAGGCAACCTTCACCGATAATCAGACTTGATGCTTTGGTAGCATCCTCTTCAAGGGTTGGAAATGCGCAATTAACAAAGATCACTGTCCCCGGAATATTCAGGTTGCGTGTTGAACCAAACGCAACAGTAGTGTCCAGGTTCTTTGCTGCACGGTAGGCCCAGGATCTTTCCGCC
>CBDUGR010000325.1:0-3717 GCA_965366515.1 uncultured Gammaproteobacteria bacterium
GCTGCAGGAGATTTTGCAAAACCTGATTCGATTGAATGAGCGTCTTGATTCCAAGGGCGGCAAAGAATAATCATTAACTACCTTAATGATTCATTAATGGGCTATTTAACTTACGGGCCATAAAATACACCACCGCCGTTTCCACAAAAAATGCCAGCACCATGGATAGTGGAGCCGTCCAGCCGTTTAATACTCCAGCCATCAAAAATAGCCAACAACAAACAAATATCGTCAGAATGCGGCAGGCACTACCCAAGGCAATACCTTTGGTCCGCTTGTGCACTAGCAAAATCCCATGAAAGTAATTACGAACCGCCAGTATTACAGGCGTTGCCACCACTACCACCAGTGTCTGTTTAACCTGGATATAAAGCACCTCATTTAACCCCAGCAGCTGGCGCAACACCAGCTGATCAAGCGGACTAAAAACCACGATTGCCATGAGCAGCGTAAAGACTGCCGTCACACCGGCGATAAACCGTTGTTTTTCCCTTAGGTTATCCAGCCCCAAAGAAGGAATCAGACTACGGAACTGATTCAGCGCCATCTGGGAAATCATAAAGAAATCCAGTCCCACGCGCAGAGCCGCTATGGTTATTAATGCATCGGGCGTGCGGCTGACAAAAGCATAGATCAAAGGACGCCCTAAACCAAAGGACATGCCAGTTAGGCTAACCGGCCAAAAATAGCGAAACAGGTCGCTGTAGGAGGGTTCCTCAAACTCTGCCTCCAGTTCCGCTTTATAGTACCTGCGATATGCCAGTGCGGCACAAAAAAGCATGCCCAGCGACGCACTCAACTGTGCCGATACCAGTGTCGGTATCGCCTCCCAGCTCGAATAATAGCCGTAAAGACAGAAAATTACTCCCAGAGCAACACCAATGAAGGCGCTCGCTGAAACCCAGCGTGTCCGATCATTCTGCGTGAGCAAACCGGCAAAATAGTGAAAACAGCTTCTCAATAGTATGGTCGGGAAAAGGCATAGCAGGTAAAGGGAGATATCATCAAGCAACTCACCCTCAACTTGATAGACCGCAGTAATCCAGGATCTGCCTAGAGCAGTTCCACCTAAAAACAGTGCAAAGCCGGAGAACAGCAGCCCAGCCAGCATACAAAAACGCAACACCCTGTATCTCGCCGCAGCGCTGCGCCCATAAACCATCACCATCTGCGGCATAAAAGCAGTGGCTACTTCCAGGAACTGGATAATACTGGTCGCATAAGCGAAAACAGCCAGCTCTCTTTCCGCATCAGGATAACGAGCCAGCACGGCATTAAAAATCTGCATGCCAAACAGCAGAATACAGGCTGTTAATGCTAACGGCCAATAAAACGCCCAATATCGCCTATACAAATGCATCTAAATACAATCAATGATTATGGGCGACATATAACCCCTGTCATCCCGAAGGAGAGAGCCGAAATCTACATTCGACTTAAAATAATGTACTTACCTGACCTTTACCGATAAGTCAGGAAAAATGCATGCTCAGTTGCAGCCACACCACGCAGATCAAAATCCTGGCTGTCCAATAGTTCAATATTGGCGTGCTGCGAAAACAGTTCAGTCACTGCAGCTTGCGGTATTGAAAAGGGTGGCCCTTCAGCGGCACCAGATTCATACTCGAAGGTCACCAGTAGGGTTTTTATCCCTGCTGGCAATATGGTTTCTAACAAAGCCACGTAACGGCGCCGCATCTCCGGTGGCAAAGCAACCAGTGAGGCACGATCATAGACTGCCACCACGGTCTCAAGATCCGCCGTTTTTAAAGCAAAAAAATCGCCCACCCATATTTCAACATCATGCGCAGAATAACATTTGAAAGCGCCTCTTTGCTCAACATGTGCGTCAATGCCCAACTCCTCGAAAAACTCCTGTGCTGCGATTTCACTTAACTCGACACCGATAACAGAATATCCCTGTTGCGCCAACCAGACCATATCCTGTGACTTACCACACAGAGGAACCAGCACAGTCTCACCCTGCGCGACATTTAATCTGCCCCAATATTCTCGCAGATATCTATTTATTTCCGCCTGGTGAAAGCCGATCTCCTTTTCAGACCACCGCTCGTGCCAAAACTTCGCTTCCATTGGTTTACCCCGCTACTTTTCATTCCACCTGAAAAAAATTGCCGCTATACCCAGGAACACCACGCTCATACCCGCCAAAATCCACAAATGATAACTGATCGCACCGATACCTGCGCCGTTAATCATAATTTCACGCGCCGCCTTGACCATATGCGTGAGTGGCAGCAGGTTCGAAATACTGACCAACCAGTCTGGAGCTTCATCCAGGGAAAACCAGACTTCTGATAGCAGCATCATAGGAAAAGATATGAAATTAAGCAGCCCGTTGGCTAGCTCCTCGCTGGCAATTCTACTGGCCACAATCAGTGCCAGTGAAATGATTGAAAAAATACCTAAAACAGCTACCAGAATCAGCGTAAAGTAATTGCCAAGCATCAGAAAATTTAAAAAATAATTGCATCCCAAATAAACCAGTATGGCAACAATCAGTAACACCAGCACCCGCGAAAATACTTGTGCCGTAAGAAAATGCAGCGGCGTGATAGGTGTCGCCTGTAGCCGTTTCAGCACACCGTTTTTACGGTAACGCACAATAACGAAGCCGATACCAAATAAGGCACCAAACATAACGTTCATCCCAAGAACACCCGGAATCACCCAGTCTACATAGCGAATCTGCCGCCCACTAACGCTCTCTCGATGGAAATCGTTTGCATCCGTTAGCAGAAACCGTTCAAGAGCCCTTCCTTTCACCGAGGTATCATTCACCCAGTATTTGTTCTGCTCTTTCGCCGAGATCAACATATCCAGCTGATGGTGACGAATCCGATCCAGTGCCTTTTCAAAATCTTGATAGTCTATAGCCGCTACAAAGGGTTCAGCCAGCAATTGTTGGACCGACGAATTCAGTATCAGCGGTGGCTGTTGTTGATAAACACCTATTTTAAAAATTTCCTGATGATCCTCGGAAAACGAGATACTGATAGCTGCAATGACACACATAGGAAAGACCAATGCCCACACCATGGTAGTGCGATCACGATAAAATTCCTTAGTACGTGCTATGGATAAAGCCCATACCACCTGGAAAAAATTTGTACTGGCTTTATTCACGCAAACTATGTCCTGTCAGTTTCAAAAAAAGATCTTCCAGTGTTGGATTACGTACTCGCAGAGAATTCAGCTGTACACCCTTTTTAATCAAATGCTGCAAGGTCGCCTCCACAGATCGGCTTTGGATCTCAACCTGCTCCGAACCCTCGATGATGGGTTCTTCAAAATCATCCCTGGCCGGAAGAAAATCCTGCTTATCTATGCACACATAGAAATAGTCGAAATGCTGTCGTATCAGCTCCTTTGGCGGGCCTTCAGCAATAATTTTTCCCTGATCAATAATCACCAGGTAGTCACAAAGAATTTCCGCCTCATCCATATAATGCGTGGTTAGCACGACATTCTTTCCTTGCCCTTTAATACGCTCTACCAGCTTCCACAGGTTTCTTCTTGATTGAGGATCCAGTCCAGTCGTCGGTTCATCCAAAAATACAATTTCCGGGTCATTCACCAATGACAGCGCAAACATCAGCCTTTGCTTCTGCCCCCCCGAGAGCTTATCGGCACGCATCGCTAACAGAGGTTCCAGGTCACAGAGTTTAATCAACTCTTGCATGGGTATGGTTTTCG
>CBDUGR010000326.1:0-3707 GCA_965366515.1 uncultured Gammaproteobacteria bacterium
GATCAAGCTTCAGATAGACGTGATCACCATTGGGCCCGCATCCTCGGCCCGCAAGGATCTCCAGCACCATGGAGCGTGCCACTACATCACGTCCGGCGAGATCTTTGGCATTGGGCGCATAACGCTCCATAAAGCGTTCGCCATCTTTATTAATCAGGTACCCACCTTCTCCGCGACAACCTTCAGTAACCAGCACACCCGCACCGTGAATACCGGTTGGATGGAACTGCCACATCTCTATGTCCTGAACCGGGAAGCCGGCGCGCAACGCCATGCCCACGCCATCACCCGTATTGATATGCGCATTGGTAGTGGAAGCATAAATACGCCCGGCACCACCCGTTGCAAAAACAGTTGCCTTCGATTTCACATAAACCGTTTCACCTGTTTCCATGCAAATGGCAATTACGCCGACCACAGCACCGTCCTGGTTTTTTACGATATCAGTGGCATACCACTCATTCAGAAAAACCGTTTTATTCTTTAGATTGCTCTGATAAAGGGCATGCAGCAAAGCGTGTCCAGTCCGGTCAGCTGCGGCACATGTACGTGCTGCCTGCCCGCCTTTTCCGTAATCCTTAGACTGCCCACCAAAGGGTCGCTGATAGATACGGCCCGATTCAGTACGGGAAAAAGGTAACCCCATATGCTCAAGCTCGAAAACCGCTTCCGGCCCAACGCTACACATATACTCGATCGCATCCTGGTCGCCGATATAGTCAGAACCTTTGACTGTATCGTACATATGCCAACGCCAGTCATCATTCGGATCGTCACTGGCGATTGCACAGGTAATCCCACCCTGGGCTGACACCGTGTGTGAACGAGTCGGAAATACTTTACTAATAACGGCTGTTTTGTAACCCGATTGTGCCAGTTGCAGTGCCGCACGCATACCCGCGCCGCCACCGCCGACAATCACTCCGTCATAACTGAGAGTTCTTATATTTGCCATCTACTAGTTACCCCACAAAATGTCGATACCCCAAACCAGATACACAAACAATGCCACCATACAGGCGCATTGCACCACGAACCGCACTGCCGTGGCTGCTTTTCCAAGTGATAAGGGAGTCAAATAATCCGTTGTAATCGTCCACACGCCAACCCAGGCATGCGCGACCAAAGAAAGTAATGCCAGCAACGAGAAGATACGCATTCCGGTTGATTCGAACAATGCGACCCACTGCGTATATTGAACGTCAGCCTGCTGCAAAAACCAGAACACCAGAAACAACGTATATGCCGCAAGGATAACCGCACTGACTCGCTGAACAACCCAATCCGCAAGACCGCTGCGACCAAAACTCGTAACGTTAGTTACCATATCGCCACCCCCGTAACAATAATCAGAATAATAGAAATACCCAGGGTAAGCTTCGCCCCCAGCTGAGCGCCTTCCAGCGTTTCGCCTATACCAAAGTCCATCAACAGATGTTTAAACCCTGCTACCAGGTGGTAAATCAGCGAAGATAACAATCCCCACAGCACAAGTTTGGCGAAGAGACCGGAGAAACACTCCTGTAGCTCTTTGAAACTTTGCTCAGACGACAATGACTGATCCAGCATGTAAATCAGAATCGCAATGCCAAAAAAGAGCAACAAGCCAGATACTCGATGGATAATTGAAGCGATGGCCGGGATGGGTTGCTTTATTGTGAAAAGATCAAGATTGACGGGTCTATTGTCATTCACGGTTTTTAATACCCCAACTGGTTAAAGGGAGACTGACTAACATAAATAATATAGTCAGTGCAAACGGGGCATGTATTGTAGTGAAGCGCCCAGCAATGCTCAAGCGGATTATCCAGCAAACCTGGCTTTTAATTCTTGTTTAACGAAAAAACCAGCGGGCGGCGAGCCGAAAAGCCTTAAACCAAAGGGCCACACAAGAATAAAGCCCCACTAATAACCAGAGTTTATGTCAAACATTCACTCCAGTTATTAAGGGCACCTTACAACAGGGATAATGGCCTACTCAGTCGATTTAAAAGAACCCGCTCTCTTGCGATTAATCAATTAATAGAATTTCTCTGTTTGACAAATTTTTTTACGGCCATATAGTTGTTGGTCCGCGAATCAATATCAAATATCTCCGCAGTCGCTTTTCGGATGAATTGAAAGAGCGCACAATTGCAGATATAAGGGAGAGAATGAATTTATGACTGATAAAAAAGCCTACTTAACGATAGAAGGGCAAGACCCCATTGAGCTACCTATATATTCAGGAACTCTCGGCGCAGATGTGATTGATATAAGCAATCTGGGAGCAAATGGTTATTTCACCTTTGACCCGGGGTTCACCTCAACCGCTGCCTGCGAATCAGCCATAACCTATATCGACGGTAACAAGGGCGTACTGTTACACCGAGGCTATCCGATTGAGCAGCTGGCTGAAAACTCAGACTTCCTTGAAGTTTGTTACCTGCTATTTTATGGCGAGCTTCCTACTGCAGACCAGAAGAGCGAGTTCATCGAGACGATCGGCACTCACACCATGGCGCACGAGCAGTTAAGCTTCTTCTTTAGAGGCTTTCGTCGTGATGCGCACCCCATGTCAATCATGTGTGGTGTCGTTGGAGCACTATCTGCGTTCTATCATGACGCAATGGATATCACCATACCAAGGCACCGCGAAATTACCGCAAACCGCCTGGTTGCAAAAATTCCTACCCTGGCAGCTATGTCCTATAAGTATTCCATAGGTCAACCGTTCGTCTATCCGCGCAACGATCTCGATTATGCCTCAAACTTTCTGTATATGATGTTTGCGACGCCCTGTGAAGATTACGTAGTCAGCCCCATCCTGGCAAAAGCCATGGATCGTATTTTTATGCTGCATGCCGATCATGAGCAAAACGCTTCCACATCAACCGTCAGACTGGCCGGCTCCAGCCAGGCCAACCCGTTTGCCTGTATCGCTGCCGGAATTGCAACCCTCTGGGGACCTGCACACGGCGGCGCCAATGAAGCCTGCCTGGAAATGCTGATTGAAATTGGCGATGAATCTAATGTCGACGAATATGTCGCGCGCGCTAAAGACAAAAATGACCCGTTCCGCCTTATGGGTTTCGGTCACCGCGTTTACAAAAACTACGACCCTCGTGCTACCGTCATGCAAAAAACCTGCGACGAAGTGCTTAAAGAGTTGGGCATTGACGACGAACCACTGTTCCGCATCGCACGCAAGCTGGAAAAAGTTGCACTGGAAGACCCCTATTTCGTTGAGAAAAAGCTCTACCCGAACGTCGATTTCTACTCAGGGATTATTCTTCGTGCAATAGGCATTCCGACCACTATGTTCACGGTTATTTTTGCACTTGCCAGAACTATCGGCTGGATCAGCCACTGGAACGAGATGGTCAGTGAACCCTATCGTATTGGTCGCCCGCGCCAGCTTTACACCGGCCATGAAAAACGCGATTATCCTAAAAAATAACGGTTAGCGCGATAGCTTGAAGAGGCCAGGCAAATGCCTGGCCTTTTTTATGGCTCACGCAAACCTAAGCGCTATAATTGAAAAACTTCGAATTTATCCCTGTCACTTATATTTGCCACCTGACCATTATTGGTCACCACTGCAATACTCGCTTTTTCCGGCTGCAGGTAGGTCGAACCGACACTCAGCAGATCATCTAACGAGACATTGAGAATACGTTGACGAAATTCTGACCGCTGTTCCGGCGTGCGGCCAAACAGGTTATTGT
>CBDUGR010000327.1:0-3706 GCA_965366515.1 uncultured Gammaproteobacteria bacterium
CCTGGGCCGCTGTTCTCATCAGTTCACTACTCTATGCGACGGTGCATTTTGCGGAACCGGGATGGGATCCCGGCGTTGATGAGGTAAGTTGGAATGGCGCGTTTGCGGTACTGATGTCAGCCTTCCACAAGCTATCGGAGCCACAGTTTATCGGCTCATTTTTAACCCTCTTTATTTTTGGTGCCTATCTTTGTTTTTTGCGAATTCATTACCGGCATTTGTGGGTCAGTATTGGTGTGCACACCGGTGCTGTTATGTCGCTTAAACTGCTTTTCGAAACGACCCGAGTAGACAAGCAGGCTTCACACTATTGGCTGGTCGGCAACTACGACCATATCACCGGTTATCTGACAGCCTTGCTGCTCTTTGTTGTTTTGCTTGGCCATTGGCTATTAACCCGAAAAAACGGCTAACTGGCTAATTGTGTCTCTATCCGGTCATTCACTGTTTCGCGCAAGATAGAAAGAGGCAAGGGGAGGATTGTAATCCTGTCCAGGTTGTCCAGGGCTGGGCAGGGGGAAAGAATGATTCTAGAATAAAAATTAATAAAACGTTTTAACAGATTGTATTTATTTATATTTAATATTTATTTTTCATAGGTGAAAATGGTTGAGAAAAGGTTGAAGTCGAAATCGACCCCAACCCCAACCCCTGGATAGCTATTTGGTGCCTAGTGCATCCGCAGCAAAATCATCCACTGCAATCAGTGCCATCACCTTGCTATCAAAGTTACGTAATTGCGCTGCCTGCTCCTTGCTGATAATGCCCTGCTTCTCAGCCTCATTAATTTGTGAAGGGGTATCATCGGCGCTGATTTTCCCCTTGCGGTGAGCTTCGAAAACCTTCCTCTCCAGCGGCTTGACTTTAGCCGTTAACTCCAGTGCTTCCTGCAGCAATCCGAGCGGGTTGCCGGGTTCGCAGGTAGTGTAGATATCCTTGCACAAACGATCCCTCGAGCGACAGGGATTAATGACCAGCTCAGTGATCTGCTGGGCCAGATCATCGGCCGGGGAGAAGTAGCTGCGGCCCCGAGGGAAAATCATCATACGCAACAGTGCTGCGACCCAGCGGTTTGGGAAATTACGCAGAAAGCTATGCAACTGTTCCTGTGCGTTGTACAGCAATTTACGGCAGGCCCATTCCACCATGGGCAGATCGACGCTCTGGCATCCCTGATTCTCATAGTGTTTCAGCACCATCGATGCGAGATACATCGAACTCAGCACATCACCCAGACGGGCTGACAGTAACTCCTTGCGCTTCAGCTCGCCGCCCAAAAACAGCATTGCCACATCGGAAGTCAGCGCAAAGGACGCACTGTAGCGATTGATATGCTGATAAAAGCGTCGCGTGGGCCCGCGTGCGGGAACATCGTTAAAGCGAGCTTGCGTCAGCGCCAGCAGCACTGAGCGTGCTGCGTTACTCATGGCATAGCCGATATGCCCAAACAGTGCCTGATCAAACGCCTGAAGAGCCTGTTCGTTATCTTCATTCGCCAGCGCTTGCATCTCTTCAAACACGAAAGGGTGGCAGCGGATCGCGCCCTGGCCAAAGATAATCAAGCTGCGGGTTAAAATATTCGCGCCTTCAACGGTAATGGCAATCGGAATCGATTGATAGCTGCGCCCCAGATAGTTGTTCGGCCCCAGCATAATGCCCTTGCCACCCTGGATATCCATGGCATCGTTCGCCACCTGACGCCCCATCTCGGTATTGTGGTATTTCAGAATCGCCGAGGGCACCGAGGGTTTTTCACCCTGGTCCAGCGCCGCCAAAGTCGTTTCCAGCGCCGCCGTCATCATATAGGTGCTGCCGGCCATACGCCCCAGTACCTCAGCGACACCATGAAACTTGCCTATTGGCAAACCGAATTGTCGACGAATACGTGCATAGGCTCCGGTCGCATAGACAGCCGCCTTGCTGGCGCCCACGGCATTGGAGGGCAGAGTGATGCCGCGGCCTACCGACAACTGCTCCACCAGCATACGCCAACCCTGACCCGCCATCTCCGGCCCGCCGATAATGGCGTCCAACGGTACAAACACACCCTTGCCCTGGGTCGGGCCGTTCTGGAAGGGAATATTCAGCGGAAAGTGGCGCCGGCCAATGGTCACGCCATCCAGCTTGGTCGATACCAATGCAGCTGTAATACCATATTCATCTTTATCGCCCATCAGGTGATCCGGGTCATAGAGCTTAAAGGCCAGCCCTAAAACCGTCGCAATCGGCGCCAGCGTAATATAGCGCTTGTCCCAATTGAGGCGAATACCGATCACCTCTTTGTCTTTGTACATCCCCTTGCATACCACACCGGTATCGGTAATGGCCGTAGCATCAGAACCAACACGCGGAGAAGTCAAAGCAAAGCAGGGGATTTCGGTCCCTTTGGCCAAGCGGGGCAAGTAGTATTTCTTCTGCTTTTCCGTACCATAATGCAGGAGTAACTCACCCGGTCCCAATGAATTGGGTACGCCCACGGTCGATGCAGCAACCGTGCTGCGGCTCGATAGCTTGCACAGCACCTTGGACTGAGCAAAAGCCGAAAACTCCAGCCCGCCATATTCCTTGGGAATGATCATCGCAAAGAACTTTTCCTTCTTCATAAAGGTCCAGATCTTCTTCGGCATATCCCCCAGCTCATGGGTGATTTTCCAATCATCCAGCATGGTGCACAGCTCTTCGGTTGGCCCTTCCAGAAAAGCCTTTTCCTCATCGCTCAATTTGGGTGCTGGCGTATCCATCAGCTTGGCCCAGTTCGGTGAGCCGGAAAACAGCTCACCTTCCCACCAGACTGTTCCCGCCTCCAACGCCTCGCGCTCGGTATCAGACATGCTTGGCATTACCGTACGGGCAAATTTCATCAAGGGTTGAGTCACCCAGCGAATGCGCAGTTCACTCACATTAAGTGAGGCAAACAGAGCAAACACCACCCAGAGAAAAACCAGCCAACCCGGATGCGCCCCCCCAAAGCCAGTATAGGCCAGCAATACCGCCGCAATCGTCATGCTCGACTGCAACAGATCCACACGGCGATAGGCGAGAGTGAAGGCGGTGATAAGAAAGAGTAAAAACCAAAGGATGCCGATAAACATGATGGAGTTTCCTTGTTAGTCTGGATAACCTGGTTTTAGCTGAACAGCGCTTGTCAGCGCAACAAATATGACTATACCGCAAGGTCTGTGGGGAGTGTAGTTTTTGTTGGGGTACCATGCATGAGTACACTCGACAAAGTGGCAGAAATTAGCGATAGTGCGCTTCGATAATAAGAGCACACAAAAACTAAGGATTTGGTTAGTTCTAATGTCACCTTTTAGCAAGATAAACAGCGCTCAAACTAGCCGTAATTCAAGTACATTTCCAGTGTCTTTGATGTATCAATTAAATGGATTTTTAAATAGATAACAAGGATGAAACAATTATGAATAACCAGCAAATTAAAATATTCCAGTCAGAAGATGGACAGACACAGGTTGAAGTTTGTTTTGAAAACGACACAGTTTGGCTTTCATAGGCATAACTGGTTGAGTTGTTTGAAAAAACCAAACAAAATATTAGCTTACATATCAGTAATATTTTTAAAGAAGGAGAGTTGCACAAGGAATCAGTTGTCAAGGAATCCTTGACAACTGCCGCCGATGGAAAGCAGTACCGTGAATTTAAAGGGTCAGAGCCCTTTAAGCACTGTCAGGCGATGGTGGAGGTAAGG
>CBDUGR010000328.1:0-3702 GCA_965366515.1 uncultured Gammaproteobacteria bacterium
GCAATGTATTTTGTCCGATACCGGGATGTCGTGCCCGATGAATTGTCCGAAAAGAGTGCGCAATGGACCGTGTGGTGGTGTTAGATCGGACGGGAGTTGTGAGCTTGACGCCGATATGCCTTGCGTTTGGGTTGACAGCTGGAATGGCATAAATAAAACCGGCCTGTTTGGCCGTTATATGACACCCCGCCGTGCTGCGGAAACGACTCGTTACGGGAAATCAGCATGGTTGCAGGTGATTGAGCATCAGACAGTTGCTCATCCAAAATCAGATCGAGTAGAGGAGTTGGGTGACACCGAGGGCTTTGCACGATCTTCTCCTTATCCACCCAATCCTTTTGAGGCTTTGCTGAATTCAGAAAAGTTTGTGGTGACGGCTGAGCTGTCGCCTCCTGATTCAGCGAATCCAGATGATATTGCTGCCCGTTCCAGTCACTTTGAGGGGCTGGTTGATGCGGTTAACGTTCCTGATGGTTCTGGTGCGAACTGCCATATGTCGAGTCTGGCTTCCTCGTTGTTGCTGCGCGAGCTTGGTTTTACACCCATCATGCAGTTTTCCTGCAGGGACAGGAACCGTATTGCCTTGCAGGGAGATATACTCGGCGCGGCGGCATTAGGTATAAAAAACCTCCTTTGCCTGACCGGTGATTCAGTGTCGGCTGGCGATCAGCCAGGGGCTAAGCCGGTCTTTGACCTGGATGCGGTTAGTCTGCTAAGAACAGCGAAAACAATGCGTGATAGCGCGCATTTCATGTCCGGTAGGCCAATAAAAATGCCTCCTGATCTATTTCTGGGAGCAGCGCTTAACCCATTTCGTCCTCCTTATGATGCGCGCCCCTTTAGACTGGCGAAAAAAATTGCTGCGGGCGCTCAATTTTTTCAAACCCAGTATTGTTACGATACTGCTAGATTAGAAGCGTTTATGGCACAAGTAGAGAGCCTGCAGCTGCATCGACGCTGCAACATTCTGGTGGGAGTGGGTCCCCTTATTTCAGCCAAATCGGCACATTGGGTTCGTACCCATGTGCCTGGCGTATATATTCCGGATCGGATGATTACACGAATGCAGGATTCAAGAAATGAAGTGAAGGAGGGTAAGCGTATTTGCATTGAGTTGATTGAGCAGTTGCAGACGATGGGTGGCGTATCCGGGATTCACTTGATGGTGCATCAGCATGAAAAGCTATTGGCTGAAATTATCCAGGATTCCGGGCTAAAAAGATCTTGATCGTTGGCCTGAATCTAATCTTTTAAAGCTATATTTCAGTTGCTTCTGTCTCTGTGTCTGAATTCACGTGCCCCTGTGCTCTGATCACCTATTGTGCATGATCACATAATGTGATGAGCCATAGGTTATCCCGGCTAAATATACTGCGTATCCAAGGGAAGTTCGGTCGTATCCTTGATGCGTGTTATTGCAACGTTGGAGTGCATCTCCCGAATGCTGGGTATCTGTGCCAAGTGGGTGCGGGCAAAAATTTCATAGTGCCGAATATCTTTAGTCACTATTTTCAACATATAGTCCATGCTACCGGTCATGGTGTAGCATTCGACGACTTCGGGGAATTGTGATATCTGTTTTTCGAAGTTATCCAGGGTAGAACCGCCATGTCCTGACAGATTGACTGAGGTAAACACGACCACCTCCATACCCAGTTTGTCACTGTCTAACAGTGCAACTTTCTTTTTGATAATGCCCGCCTGTTCTATTCGGTTAATACGGCGCCAGCATGGCGATTGCGAAATGCCAACCCGATCTGCCAGCTCAGCTGTACTTAAGCTGGCATCCTGTTGAATAAGTTTAAGTAATTTTAGGTCGAGTTGGGTTAATTCTATTTGCATAAAAAAACCTGATTAATTGTTAATGATGAATAAAATATCTAAATAATAGGGAATAATTCGCGAAAAAGAAATATTTATTCGGCACTTTTTCGCTATTATTTTTTCAAATAAAACAAGGGTGTCGGATAGCTTGGCGGGTTGCCGGGAAAACCGGATAGGGGTTTTAACGCAGGCCGATATCTAATTGATTTTCATTATTTGCGCATTCACTGCGAATTCTAATGGAGCCTGGTATGGCACAGCTGAAAATTTCGTTAGACGACAAGTACGCACTTGATATAACACGTGCTTACATGACAGGTATCGAAGCGCTGGTGCGTCTTCCCATTTTACAGCATCAGCGAGACCTTAAAGCCGGGTTGAATACGGCAGGATTTGTATCCGGCTATAGAGGATCACCATTAGGGGGCGTAGATCAGGCGTTCTGGAAGGCACAGAGTTATCTTGATAGACATAATATTCATTTCAAACCGGGCATTAACGAAGATCTGGCAGCTACAGCCGTGTGGGGTTCGCAGCAGGTAAATCTTTTTCCCGGGGCTAAATACGATGGCGTATTCAGTATGTGGTACGGCAAGGGGCCAGGCCTCGATAGAAGCATGGATGTTATTCGTCACGGGAACGCTTTCGGTACTTCAAAATACGGCGGTGTTCTTGCTGTTGCAGGTGATGACCATGGGTGCAAATCTTCAACCTTGCCCTATCAAAGTGAACATATGTTTATTGGTGCTTCGATCCCTGTGTTGAGTCCGGCCAATGTGCAGGAAGTGCTGGATTTGGGGGTCTATGGCTGGGAGTTATCGCGTTACAGTGGTTGCTGGGTTGCCTTAAAAGCCATAACGGAGAACATGGATTCGGCAATTTCAGCAGAGATTGATCCTGCGCGCGTTAATATTGTGATCCCAGAAGATTTTGAAATGCCGGAAGAAGGTGTGCATGGACGTTGGCCAAGCACACCGCTGGAACAGGAACGGATTCTCAACAAATATCGTATTTATGCGGCTCGCAGGTTCGCTCGGGCTAATAATTTAAACAAGGTAATGATCGACAGCCCAAATCCACGACTTGGCATCATTACCACAGGCAAAGCCTATCTTGATGTAATGCAGGCATTGGATGACCTGGGTATCGATGAGTTGCTCGCGGCTAAAATCGGATTGCGGGTATTAAAGGTGGGAATGCCCTGGCCTCTGGAGCCAGTAACCACCCATGAGTTTGCCTGTGGGCTGGAAGAGATCCTCGTCGTTGAGGAAAAGCGCAGTATTATTGAAGATCAGCTTACCGGGCAACTTTATAACTGGCCGGTTGCCGAGCGTCCCAGAGTGATCGGTGAATATGACGAGCTTGGGCGGGATCTTCTTAGTAATCTTAGCGAATTGACTCCTGCGATGGTGGCTCGCACCATTGCCGCCCGTATAGCGAAGTTTTACAGCAGCAAAACCATTCAGGAGCGTTTGGCGTTTTTGGATGCGAAGGAAAAAACGCTGGCGCAACCGCGCAAAAAACTGGATCGGGTACCACACTATTGTTCCGGTTGCCCCCACAACACATCCACCAAAGTTCCCGAGGGCAGCAGGGCATTGGCGGGTATTGGTTGTCACTATATGGTGACCTGGATGGATCGTAATACCGATACCTTCACTCAAATGGGCGGCGAGGGTGCAACCTGGATTGGCCAGGCACCTTTCACCGAAACCAAGCATATCTTTCAAAATCTGGGCGATGGAACCTATTTTCATTCAGGAATATTGGCAATTCGAGCTGCCCATGCTTCCGGGGTCAATATTACTTATAAGATTCTGTATAACGATGCGGTTGCTATGACCGGCGGGCAACCAATTGATGGCCCATTAAGCGTTG
>CBDUGR010000329.1:0-3696 GCA_965366515.1 uncultured Gammaproteobacteria bacterium
AGTTCCAGGCACGATACCTTTAGTCTAGGCGAGTGACTTACAAAAATCGTTACGTCTATGCCGCTAAAGGCATGATTATGCCTAATGTACTATCACCCGCTTCCGTGCCATCAACACCAGCTGGTAATGAAAGCGCTCTCAGCCACCTTTGTGCGGTGACTGAGAGAACTTTCATAGAATCTCAACTTCCATCATTAGGGCTGTTCAGACTCCAGTTTGCTGTAGTTATAGGTTGCCAGGTAATGTGACACTAACTTCACGAACGGGTCATTCAAGTAAAAATCTGGATTGGTAAAGTAGGACCCGGCCCAGAAATTACCGCCGGCCCAGAAGTTGCCCCCAGCCCAGAAGTTACCACCGGCCCAGAAATTACCGCCAGCCCAGAAGTTGCCCCCAGCCCAGAAGTTACCGCCAGCCCAGAAGTTGCCGCCGTCCCAGAAGAAATCCTCGTCAGTAGGCAAACTGTTTCGATCTGCATCTACCAATATGTAGCCACCCCGATCATCATCATAGATTACCGGTCCAACATACGCTTCCCCAGGAATCATGCCCTCGTTAGCCTCTCCAGGATAATCGCCGTAAACGGCCTCGGGTGCCCAGATGCGGCCTGCACCCTGCAAGAAGATAGGGAATGCCAGGGTGCCTTCGTCCGTTAGGGCAGGTTGAGCAGATGCCCGCAGGCGATGTTTCACTTCATTTGGCGTCAGGTTCGGATCCTTCTCCAACATGAGCGCCACAACGCCGGAAGTAACGGCCGTTGCCGCCGATGTCCCTGAGCCCAAATACCAGCCATCCCCAACATATAGTTCTGGATAAAATGCCCCGTATTGGCTGGTAGGATTCACCCGCATAAGCAAATGAGCTCCTGGAGCCACCACGTCTGGCTTCACAAAGCCCATTTCAGTCGGCCCGGCTGAGCTGAACGGTGGAATATAGTCATCACCCTGGAAATAAGGTGAATAATTATCTGTAAAAGCACCAGCGGTAATAACAAAAGGATCGTTGCCGGGCGTGGTGATGGAACCAGCAGTGGGACCAACATTCCCGGCTGCAGCCACAACCACAATGCCGGCATCCCAAAGGGATTCAACCGCCTGGTTGATTGGATTCAGCCAGTAAGGGCCGGAAACTGGCCCGGTCAGCGACAAATTTACGACCTGAATATTGTGCGCGTCTTTGTTGAGCAGAATCCAATTCAAGCCATCAATAACCTGAGACGAGGTGCCCATGCCAAAAGCGTTTAGCACCTTCACATCAATCAGCGTTGCGTCTGGCGCCACAGCTACCGGGTAGCCCATACTGTCCAGAATGCCACCGGCTGCTAAACCAGCCATGTACGTGCCGTGACCGTTTTCATCCACGGCCGTACCGCCCACAGCGTTGTAAGAGGCAGCAACCGTTTTATCCAGGGTCAGGCTGTCGATACCAGAATCAACCACAGCAACGGTCACTCCCGAGCCTGTCAGGCCCTGACTATGCAAAGCCTCTACCCCAGTGGTTTGCAGGTAATCATTAGGCTGAACGTTAATCGTGCCAGACGTTAGAGCAAGCGCATCAACTAGGAATTCGCAGCTGCTACACAAGCTTGCCGAGGGCTGTACGATGGTTGTTACTTCAACAGTTCCTGTAGGGGCAAAGCTGGAGACGACAAAGGGTGTCCAGTTCCCGGCATTGACCGGGTAAATGCGATCCCAAATTTCGGCCAAAACCATCCCGGCTTCATCTGTAAACCGAATGATAATGACGTTGGAATAGATCGTGTCATCCGTTTTGTACCAACCGCTTAACGTATACAGTTGCCCTGCCGCGCCTAATCTGGATTGGTATGCTTCTCCACCGGCAGGCACCTTAAGACTCGTCGAATCAAAGGGCGACTCCGGAGAAATGCTCAGGGCTAAATCGGTGCTTTGCCCGTTCCAGTAAACAGTTCCCTGATTAAAATCGGGGTTGTCCAGCATATTGGCGCTCTCACCATCAATCTCGGGCATAATTTCTAGGTTAAAATCATCCAGGAAGACTTTATCGCTGCCGAACTTGGCGACGCGCACGCCCAGGTACGCTGTGTTGGGGGGTGCAGAAGCGGCCATCTCAAAGCTTTGGTAGGCATCGCCCGAGGGCAAAAGATCCACGCTGACATCCGCAATTTCATTCCAGTTTTGATCGTAAAACAAGATGTAGGCATAGGTCCACTGGATGTTTGGTCCACGTTTATACCAACCTTGCAGCACGTAGTTTTCATTGGGCGTCGCATTAATGTATTGCGTTGCGCGATCAAATGTAAAGAGGCTGCCTAATCTAAGCGCTTGGTCGCCGGTTAATGCATCTACTGAAACGCGAGGTGTTCCAAAAATAGTCCAGCCAGTCGTGCCAGACTCAAAGCCGGCGTTTTGCAGTAGGCCGGGATAATCTGACCCGAGAAAAGCATCGTCAATCAGCAATGTGCCCGCATCGCCTTCTGCCCAAACCCGTACTTCTAAACGTACGGCCGTTTCCGGCGCTACTACCTCAACAATATGTTGGGTATAGCTCTTGCTGCTGATAAGAACTTGCTTATCAAGCAGCAGCCCACCAAACTCGTTGAAAAAAGACAACGTCATCCCGGCATCACCAAGATCGCCCACTCGGGTGGCCCAAAGATTAAAGTTATAGGTATACCCCGGAATAGCCTCTACCCCCTGAAACACCGCGCCCCGCAGTTCGAGGGCGTTATTGCCCGCATAGGCAAAATCATTGATGGCGGCATATCCGTCCAGCTTCCAGCCAATCGTGCCTGATTCAAAACCAGGGTTTTTGAGTCGGTTGTAGGAGGGATTGGCGGAAGAGGATTGAACGGCCGTATCGTGAGAAATGTATTGCACGGAGGATAGCATACTTAACTGCTCAATCATGTCCCCAGAGAGTTCCGCGGCAAATCCATTAATAATGGGGAGCGCTTTGGTGAGATTCCCGCCCAACTCTGTGACTAACCCTTCAATCTGGGTCTCCTGCCCGCCCTTTTGCACAATGACTGGAAAGATGGCCGCTGGCTGATCGCTCAGCATGGTTTGCAGGGCCGGTTCGATTTTTTCCAGATTGACCGTTTCCGCAGAAACGGCCGTGGTACCCATTTGTGGCCCAATCGCAGCCAACAACATTAGCAGCAGCAGCAGGGTTATCAAATAGCGATTTTTAGGTTGAACAAGGTTGGCTCCCTGATTCATGTTCTACGCTCCTCTGATTGTTCAGTTGTTTAAACGCTTGCCAGCGTTGGCTCAAACGCTGGCAGTCCGTTCTTAGACATTAAAGAGCGCGACTTGCAGAAACTGTTACATGCTAAGCAGATCGACCCGTAATAGCACCTATGTACTATGCCCACGTCCAATTCGAACCGGTGCCTTGCCCAGACGCATATTTTTTACAGTCAGACCCGTCAGGTAAATGACTGATTGTGACGTTTTGATTGAAAATAAATTGAGGCTAACGAAGTAGCGAGGCGCGAGCGTGCGGCAATATCGCCATAAAACAAAAAACGGCCGTTACGCGGGTAACGGCCGTTTCAAAATTCAATTCCTAAAAGGCTATGCTGCTTCTGCGGGAACCGGCTCCAAACAGGGCAGCGTTACGGTACAAACGGTACCGGGGAGCAGCGTTTCATCATAGCCGCTGCTTTCCAGGCGAATGTCGCCTTGATGAGCCGCCACGATACCCCTGGCAATC
>CBDUGR010000330.1:0-3691 GCA_965366515.1 uncultured Gammaproteobacteria bacterium
ATCTATAACCAGCTGCTCTTCAGGCGCCTGCTCAAGCAAATCCTGCAACTGGGTCACGCCAAGCCCCGGATAACCGCAGACATTGATGCGGCTATAGGGCTCCAAATCCATATTGAAATTAAAGCTTAATCCATGATAGCTACAACCCTTCCTGACCCGAAGCCCCAGCGATGCTATTTTTTTATCACCGACATATACACCAGGCGCACCTTTTTTTGCTTCTGCCTTAATCTGGAATTGCGCCAAATATTCAATGACACTCTCTTCAATTACAGTGACTAGCCCTCGTACCCCAATCTTGAGCCGACGCAGATCCAGCATCAAATAGATGATTATTTGTCCGGGCCCATGATAAGTCACCTGGCCACCACGATCTGATTTAATCACCGGGATCTGACCCGGTGAAAGCAAATGCTCCTCTTTACCGGCCTGACCCTGAGTAAATACAGGATGATGCTGGACCACCCAGATTTCGTCCTGTGCATTTTCATCGCGCGCATCAGTGAATTGTTTCATCTCAGACCATACCGCCTCATAAGGCTTAAGGCCCAAATATCTTAATCGCAGATTCTGTGAGTCATGTTTTGACATACGAAGTGCATCAGTGCTCAGGCAGAGCTTTGATTAGAGCACCATTTCAACGCGCCCGGTCGCCTTCAGGTCTTCAAAAATCGCTGACAATTGTGCCTCACCTGTCGCAATAATAGTCACCGTAACAGAGCAATATTTACCGTTGCGACTTTCTCTAATTCGAACGCTACTAACATCCAGATTCGGGGCATGTACCTGAACAACATCCAACACCAGTTGTTGGTAATCAGGTGTTAACAAACCCATGACCTTAATGGGGTACTCACAGGGAAATTCAATTTTAGGGGCTTCGGGCTGGGTCATCTAAATGATCTTACTGTTACGGCTAGCTTTCGACTAACGATTTTCGGCAAGTTGAGCCTTATAGGCTTGGAAACATTTGGCTACAGTGTACCACATAGAGCCAATATTTCCGTCACCGACCGGTTTATCATTGAGCTCAATTACCGGCACAATTTCCCGGGTAGAGCTGGTCACCCAGATTTCATCAGCTGCAGCTAGTTCTGTTTCGCTAATCGCCTTCTCCTGACATTGAAAGTCTCCCTGCGCGGCAAGCTCTACGATCAGATCCCGAGTAATACCTCCCAAAATCAGATTATCCTTGGGTGGTGTTTGCAGGAGACCGTTTTTGACTATAAAAACATTAGATGCTGCCGCCTCTGTTACATAGCCATCGCGAATCAACAACACATCTTCAGCACCCTGATCCAGCGCCTGCTGCTTAAGCAGTATATTGGGTAACAAACAAACACTTTTAATATAGCAGCGTGTCCAACGGTTATCCGGCAAAGTTATCGCTCGTATACCTGTTACCGAATCCAAATCCACGCTAATACTTACAGGTGTGGCCATCACGAAAAGTGTGGGCTCAATATCTGCCGGGCAGATATGATCACGTTTTTCGGCAACACCTCGAGTCACTTGCACATAAATTGATAACTCTTTTGCTTCTGGTGCATTGTGACCGATGACTTGTTCAAACAGCATCTCCCAGCTTTGTTCGGTCATATGTAACCGTATATTGGTTGCATCAAGACTGCGCTGCAAACGTTGAATATGTTCCTTTAATCTGAAAACTTTCCCCTGATAAACCGGTATCACTTCATAGACACCATCGCCAAACAAAAACCCTCGATCCAAAACTGAGACTTTCGCCTGCTGCAAAGGTATAAATTCTCCGTTAAGATAAACAACAGGTGTCATAGCGCAAACCTAGGCAATCAGCTCAACGAAAAACTGTACGATACTATCCCAAATTCTCTTAAACAGGCTCCCCTGCTCGACGGATTCAAGGGCAACCAAAGGTACCGTAGCAATAAGCTGATCTTCCAATCTTACAGTCACTTCTCCATATTGGTTGCCTTTAGTTACCGGCGCTTCTATCACGCTGTCCACATCCACGCTCGCTGATAGCGCGCTATGCTGCCCACGCGGTATCGTGACATAAAGATCCTCTGAGATACCCAGCGCTATTTGGTCAGCCGCGCCAGCCCATAACCTTGATTCATTTAATATTTGATCGGCACTATAAAGCTTATGGGTTTCGTAATAGCGAAACCCATAAGTCAGTAACTTCTGGCTCTCTGTCGCACGTGATTCCTCACTGCTTGCCCCCATTACCACCGAAATCAAACGCATACCATGACGTTCTGCCGAGGCAACCAGACAATAACCAGCCTCCTCGGTATGGCCGGTTTTTAGCCCATCAACACTTCGATCTCGCCACAGCAGTTTATTACGGTTGGGTTGGCGAATCTGGTTGTAGGTAAAGTATTTTTCGGCATATATCGAGTAGTGCTCAGGATGACCAACGGCAATTGCGCGGGCTAACTTCGCCAGATCCGAAGCCGTAGTGTAGTGCTCCTCGGCCGGCAATCCGGTCGCATTCATAAAATGTGAACTGTTCATACCGAGGCGTTGTGCATGCTTATTCATTAAGTCAGCGAACGCATCTTCGCTACCGGCTATATGCTCCGCTACGGCGACACTGGCATCATTCCCGGACTGGATAATAACGCCACGCAATAAATCTTCAAAACTAACCACAGTTCCTTCTTTAATGAACATTCTGGAACCGGGCGTTTTCCAGGCTTTCACACTGACTCTGACGCCTTCAGCCAGAGTGATATTACCTTTATCCAGCTCATGCGCCGCTATGTAACTGGTCATCATTTTGGTGAGGCTGGCCGGAGGTAATGGCTGCTGAGCATTACTCTCCGTCAAAATTTTTCCACTGTGTGCGTCTATTAACAAGTAGCCCTTGGCTGCAATTTGTGGTGGCGCCGGGATCAGCGGATTAGCCGCCATGACCAGGTTGGTTAACCCCAATAAAAATAGCACTGTTAACAGTCGTTTCATTTTCATCATATTTATTTTCTTTATAGCAATTTAGTGTTTCCGCGACTCTGCGGCCGTCTATTCTAATGCACAGCTTGATTAGACCAGTGTTAAGATCGTGGTAACGAGACAATAATGGGTATACCGAGCCCCAGAGTACTGATTTTCTCGCGGATAGCCTGTGCCGCCGTCATATCCCGCAACGGACCAATCTGAACCTTATGTAGATTAGGCGTTTGCGATTTATCCAGATAGACGGCTACCATGCCATCAGTGACTCCCTGCAATCTCCGTTTTAGCTTTGTTGCAGACTCCTGGTGAGAAAAAGCACCCACCTGAAGATAAATTTCTGTACCAGGCTCAACTGATAACGATCGTGTTTTATACCACACAAGAGGGTCTATCGCTTCCAGCTTGACCTGCGCCGTGCCCTGATCAACAAACCCCAGTTTAATAGCTGCCGCATAGGACAAGTCGATTACTCGGTCCGAATGAAATGGCCCCCGGTCGTTGACTCTGACAATCACCTTACGATTATTGCTCAGGTTCGTCACTCTCAGATAGGTGGGCAAGGGCAAGCTTCTATGCGCCGCTGACATATCAAACATGTTATAGATTTCGCCATTTGAAGTCAGATGCCCGTGAAATTTTGAACCATACCAGGAAGCAACACCTTGTTTGGTATAGCCTAGACTTGTGCTCATCACCTCATAATTCTGGCCCACCACTCTATACGGACTTTTGTTGCCCATCTTGCTACGCG
>CBDUGR010000331.1:0-3665 GCA_965366515.1 uncultured Gammaproteobacteria bacterium
GATCCCTTGACTCAACTTAATAATCGCCGCGCCTTTGATAAGGAGTTGCAACGATTGATGTCTGAAGCACACACACAACAAAGCCCACTGAGTCTCATTATTACGGATATCGACCATTTTAAAAAATGTAACGATACTTACGGACATGTTACCGGAGACAAGGTTTTACAGTCTTTTGCGAAAGTTCTATCCGGACTATTTCATGATAATGGATTTCCTGCACGTTATGGTGGTGAGGAATTTGTAATTCTGTTACCAAACCATAACATTGAAAGTGCAATGAAGCTGGCCGAGCAACTGCGCAAAACAGTTGAAACGATGAAAATCAAGAAAAGAGGCTCTGACGAACCGATTGATCAGATTACCACTTCGCTGGGGGTTGCTCAGTGGCAACCGCTTGAAACAGC
The DNA here is from genome assembly GCA_965366515.1 of uncultured Gammaproteobacteria bacterium. GTDB lineage: Bacteria > Pseudomonadota > Gammaproteobacteria > Pseudomonadales > IMCC2047 > JAJFKB01. The sequence goes on from CBDUGR010000331.1 coordinate 408, forward strand.
TTCCAGTATCATTTCACGGGCTGACTCTGCTCTTTATCAAGCCAAAGAAAACGGCAGAAACAAAGCGCTCAGTGCTGCCTAAAAATGCTATAGGAAACTAATAAAGAGCTGATAGAAAGCTGGTGGTCCCCATTAGATTGAAAAGCGGCCATGAAACATCGATTCATTAATGTCTCAATGGCCGCCTGATTTAAGGAGTCTTTAAGCAATGCTTCAGCCTATCCGTTGCGACTCAAAGCAGTGTTAATTAATTACTGCTGCAAGCTAAGTGAATTTACAGTTATCACTAGATGTCTCCGGGAGACTACTTCATATTATCCATAGCTCCTTGCAACTGTCCTTTCACCTCCTCTGTCTCTTCCTCCAGATCTTCCAAATCTTCCATTTCTTCTTCAATCATATCCTCTGCGTCTTCAGCCAACTCCTCAAGTGCTTCCTTACCCGCTTCAACGCCTTCCTTAACAGTATTTTCGGCCGATTCTGCAACTTTGCCTGCTGACGCTTTGGCATCATCCATCATGGAGCCTGCCTCCTGTCCACCGGAAGCTGCTTTCTGCGCTGCATCTGATTTGGCGGAATCACTATCCGAACCACAGGCCGCTAGAACAAACGAAAACAATACCGTCGCTAAAAAATGAAATAAACCTCGATTACTCATAGTTTCACCATCCTTATTTTGAAGAAACATTATATTTGTACATCTCTGGTTTAAACAGCGGTGTAGTTTTAACACTTTTACAAGATAATTCCAAGAAAATAACAACATGGTTTTTTAAAAAAATCAAACAGTTAGATAGATATCATAACGACTTGATTTTCCTTCCACCTGATAATTGGGCTGCTGATCATCAAGAAATGGTGCGTGCCGTGGTCTTTTAACAACCACCTTCCTGACTGCTTTCTCTCTGGCTAATGAAAGCAACCCCTCCTGGCTATCAGGCTTTTCCAATAACAAATGCAACAATTGCATCTCTTTTTTTACCTTGGCGGCTTTACGGCGCGACGGAAACATTGGATCTAGATATATCACGTCAGGCAAATCCTCGCCTTCTATGCGTGACAAATATGTTTTTGAATCTTCCAAATATAAACGCATTCGATCAATAGTTGACCGACAATCTGCATCATGCCGCGCCCTCGCCATACCGTCTTCCAGCATCAATGCGACCAGAGGATTTCTCTCAAGCATCTGTACTTTACAACCCAAACTCGCAAGCACGAAGGCATCTCGACCAAAACCTGCCGTTGCATCTAAAACATGTAGTTTGAGACTGGATTTAATCGCAATCGCTTTTGCAATAAGCTCATTCTTAAAAGAAAGGTGTTGCTTTCGATAACCCATTACGCCAGATATAAAATTGACAATCACTGGGTTTACCTGCTGATCTGCTGCAGTTTTTAGCCCTATACCCTTTTTTCCAACCCAAAGCCATAGAGGTGCAACATTACTACAACTACATTCCTGCGCGAGTATGCAGCGTAAGTTTAGACGAGCAGCAACCTGATCGGCTCGCTCTTTGTGAGCCTCGGACTCGGCAACCACCAATACTTTTTGCTCACTCAAATCGCGTGCCCATTACTTCTGAAAATCGCTTAAACGATCAAATCCAGACCCTGGTTCGCCACCAGCAACGCTGGTTCGCTAAAAGTCTCAATGGTTAGGTAGGCATTGATTGCCTGTCGGTTAGGGAACGAATCAGACTCGTTCTTTAGCATACGCAAATCAATTGTTAAAGCTGGCAGAGGAGTGGAGGATCGATCACTATTTCGCGTGCCGCTATCGAACTTGTAAGTCAGTTGAGATCGACTCTCCTGAACGACAGCCTCTTTGAGTTTGGCCCCTCTCTCTGCGACTGTATCCACCACAGGGGCCGCAGCCCCCTTAGGGGAAGAGTAGACAACTGGGAGCGCCGAATTAATTATCATATTCTGTAGACTAAATTTTCTAGGTGAAAAAGAAAAGTAAAATCACACCTAATGTTAACCGATACAGCACAAATGGCAGCAGACCAATTCGTTCGATAATTCTTAAAAACCAGCCGATACAAAGAAAAGCACTAATGAATGACACCGCGACACCTAGAACAATGCTATGCCAATCAACGCTCTCACCAAGCTTTACCAATTCGATAAATTTAAGCAAACCTGCCGCACTGATAATCGGAACGGATAATAAAAATGAAAAGCGAGCGGCAGCGGTTCGAGTAAAACCCAATGCTAATGCGCAGGTAATTGTGATACCCGATCTGGAAGCGCCTGGAATCAAAGCAAGCGCTTGGGAAACCCCAATAAGTAGCGCATCGCGAATGCCCAACTGCCCCATTTCGCGTTTTTGCGAACCCCATCTGTCTACAAAATAGAGACAAAACCCAAATAGCAGTGTTGCCCAAGCAATAACCCGGGTATCCCTTAACGATTCCTCCAGCACACCATTGACAATATACCCGACCGCCACTGCTGGCAGGGTAGCAAGCATAACAAACCAGGCCAATCGACTTTGTGCTGATGCCGGTTCGCCTCGCACTGACTTGATCCATGCGCGGCCCATCTCATACAGATCTTGTCTAAAATACAGTACCACCGCTGCCAGGGTGCCGACATGCACTGCCACATCAAAGGCCAGCCCTTGGTCACTCCAACCTAAAATTTGCGAAGGGAGAATTAGGTGCGCCGAACTCGAGATGGGCAGGAACTCCGTCAACCCCTGCAACAAGGCCAGAATTGTGGTCTGAATGTTATCCATATTGATTATGATTTTGCTGATTTTTTCCAGGCATTTTTGCCTCGCAGATAATTAGGCTGCGCTTGTGCTGCGTCAAGCAAATGTCCCATATTGAAATCCCGCATCGCTAGCCGTGCAGCATCTTGCGCGTGCGGATAACATTCCATCTCAAATTTTACAATATTTGCCAATATCTCTGGCGCCAAGTAATCTGCGTACTTCCAGCCATCTCCCACACCAACCCAATCTGTCCGCGAGCCTGAAATTGTCTCCGGAACAATCGTTTCCGGGGCAGAAAGCCCCTCTTCGCCCTTAAGTTCGACCAGCTCACCGATCCTGCTATAGCAGCCCCAGTAGACCTGATTCATCCGGGCATCAATTACCACCATCGAGTTATTTGCATCGTTTTCACGACAATAGGTTTGCGCCAATACGGCCAGTGATGAAACCGGTAAAACGGGTAATCCCGAGCCAAACGCCAGCCCCTGAGCTACACCTGTAGCAATACGAATGCCCGTAAAGGAACCAGGTCCATT
>CBDUGR010000332.1:0-3662 GCA_965366515.1 uncultured Gammaproteobacteria bacterium
CAGCTATGGTATCGATATGGGTAACCCCGTATTTAGCGGCAAGATCGGTGGCAGTGTTAGACATCTCACCAATCACCACCCAATCCAAATCCTGTCCTGTGGCAGTGCTAAACTTGTTGGCCAACGTCAACGCTTCTTCGGTGCCGCCCTCGACGGTATTACCCCATGAACATAAAAGAACGGTCATATGGCTTATTCCTTCTTCAATCGCGCGGACTGCGCGCTGTTCTCAGTCAGATATCAGTCTAATCAGTTCTGCAGGCAGCCACCACTTTGCATCGCATCAAATCCGGCCGATAACACCTCATTTTTGGCCTTAATATTTCTTCTCAGTCGGCTGCTGATCTGCAGGAAAAATTAAGAATTAAATAATTTAAGCTAGCAAATTCCAATGATACGTTTAAGAGAAATATAGTGCCGTATTGTCACTGGAAAAGCAGTTTAAGGTAGGCATTAGGTCAGTAAATAACCTGCTCTTCAATCAGCTGCTGGTAGTGCTCTTCAGACAAACCCAGCAGTTGTTTGAATACATACTCGTTGTCCTGGCCAATGATCGGTCCGGGTTTGACTTCAACCTCACTGCGGCTGGTTTTAACATAGGCACCGTAAATGGTTTCCTGGTAGCCTAAATGATGTTCCACCTCGATAAAGGTGCCCCGCGCCTTGTAGTGGGGATCCTTCAACAGGTCGGCGATATTCAGCACCGGCGTCGCAGCGACGCCCCTTTTCTGAAGCAGATCGGCCAGTTCGCGATCATCAAATTGCTGCGTCCATTCGGCAAGATGGGTATGCAAATTATCGATATCAGCCAGCCTTCCTGCCAATGTAGCGTAGTTATCCGAGCAAGCCCAGGCAGGGCTTCCCATTGCCATAACCAGGTCCTGCCATTCCTGTTCGTTCAGCACTGCGATACTGATCCAGCGATCGTCGCCAGCACAGGGGAAAACCCCGTGAGGTGCAGCGGTACCAAGAGGATGCTCATTACCTTTAGTGCCCCATACTCGCCCGTTTAACTGATAATCCATATAAGCAGGCCCCACCATCTGCATGACAGCCTCCTGCTGGGAAAAATCGATATGCTGGCCAACGCCGGTATTATCACGGTGTTGCAAGGCGGTGATAACAGAAAAACCACCGAAAATACCGGCAAACGGATCAGCATAGGCGTTTTCCACAGGAGTCGGCGCACCATCCTTATAGCCAACCAAACTGTCCAGTCCCGTCAAAGAAGTCAGACTGAGCCCGTAGGTACGCACATCCTTCATTGGTCCGCTTAGTCCAGTGCCTGGCATCGACAAAAGTATGATATTTCCCTTTGCTTCACGCAGCGTCTCAAAACCCAGTCCCATCTTTTCCATCACCCCGGGGCCGAAGTTTTCAATTACCACGTCCGATTGCGCAATTAACTCCAGCGCCAAATCACGGGCTTGTGGCTTTTTCAGATTGAGAGATACTGATCCATTACCTGCCCAGCAGGCATTATTTGAAAGACTTCGATTGGGCCCCGGTTTACCCTCAGCATAAGGTGGCAGATTGCGCGTCATATCAACACGGGCATAGGATTCCACTTTCAGCACCTCTGCACCGAGAAAGCCTAACGTTTGACCACAGACCGGCCCGGCCCAAACCCAGCCAAAATTGATTACACGTATACCTTGCAAAGGTAATGCATTGGACATCAGTCTCTCCAAACCTAATAGCCACACTTTGTAAAAAATACAAACTCGCTATTTTTTATCGTCATGGTATTCCCGCTATAACTTGTTCTTTTTTCGTTCTCGCGTAAACCTGCCTGGAGATAGCGGTAAGTCTCAAGGTCCTTTAAATAATGCCTTCTTTCTCGAATTTCGCCAGCTGGACCGCGCTCACACCTAATAACTCTGTATAAATTTCGGTATTATGCTGACCTAAAAGAGGCGCAGGCCTGCTGGGCCCGCCCGGACAGGCGGGTAATTTAAAAGGCGCGCCCAAATTTTTCAGCTTCCCGAGTTCCGGATGTTCCATATCTACAAAATAGTCACGGGCCTTTAGATGCTCCTGTTCGGCCGCTTCCTCGATAGTAAACACAGCAGTTATCGGGCAACCTGCCGCCTGGCATTTCTCCATAATTTCCATCTTCCCGTGTTGCAGACACCACTCTTCGATAAAAGGATAGATCACATCAGCATTCTGAGCGCGCATAAACATATCATCGAACAGCTCCATATCGGCCCATTCGGGATTCCCCATAACTTTCTTCAGACCTTTCCACTGCCCTGGCTCGAGTGCCAGCATCCAGACATAACCATCTTTACAGGGAAGAATGGTCGCAGGTGCACCTTGCGGCATTCCTACACCGGTGCGCTTGTCAAAAACACCGTCCTGAGCATACCCCCCAATGTTCTGGCCACCAGTAAAAGTGGCGGCGATTGCTTCGGCACAGGATACATCCACCAACTGACCGCCACCGACTTTATCGCGCCCGTAGGTCGCCGCCATACCCCAAGTAGCCGCCGTTACAGCACCGAAATAATCCGCAGCGAAGGTACCGTGCTCCAACGGCATTTCACCGGGACGACCACAGTAGCGTGAGCTGGCGCCGGACAGATGAAAGGCGTTGAGATCATTGCCGTTCCAGGCGCTGTAGGGCCCGGTCTGGCCAAAAGGCGTAATAGCTATAACTACCAAGTCGGAGTTTCGCTGTGCCAATTGCTCGTAGTCCAACTCCCACGCGCGCATCTGTTTGGGCAGATTGTTTTCTATCAGTACATCGGCCCACGCAATCAGTCTTAAAAACAACTCTCGCCCCATTGCACTGTTGACATCGCAGGTAATACCACGCTTATTAGTATTATTAATATAGAACAGCCCACTTTTTTCGGGGTGCGGTTGATCCTGTGGAAAAGGTCCGGCTCTTCGGGCCGAGTCGCCTGCCAGTAGCTCGACCTTAATCACGTCAGCGCCATAATCACTGAATAATTTGGCGCAGAAAGGTGCGGAAACCATCTGCCCGAAATCGATCACTTTAATTCCCGCTAAAGCGCCCATCAGTTGCTACTCGGGGTTATACTTTAAACGGATCGTCGATGGTTCTGCCTTCAGTATCCAAAATCTCGGCAGATACCAGATCCTCCAGATAACGAGAATCCCACCAGTTCATTTGCAACTGCTTGGCACGACGGAAGTACAACTGAATATCGTACTCAAGGGTAAATCCGTAGCCACCATGTATCTGCTCGCACTTTGCTGTCGTATCGCGAAAGGTTTTACAACAAAACAGTTTCGCCATGGGCGCAAGACGCTTGATCGATTTGCCCTGATCATAGGCCCAGGCCGCTTCCAACACCAGCACCTTGGCACCCTCCACTGAGGCATAGGCGTCAGACATATAATGTGCCAGTGACTGAAATGACCCAATGGGCTTGCCGAACTGCTCACGTTCCTTAGAATATTGAACGGTAATTTCAAGAGCTTTTTCCGCCCCACCTGCAGCCCAGGCCGCCAGCAGGATAATCCCTTCATGCATCGCCGCTTCCCAGGTCGCCCAGCCACTTCCTTCGATACCGATACGATCCGCATCACTTAGCTGTACGTTATTGAAAGTTACCTTATATTGGGTATCACTTGCCATTGAGCGTTGTTGCTCAAGGATTATTCCAGCGCGATCAGTATCAACAACAAAC
>CBDUGR010000333.1:0-3643 GCA_965366515.1 uncultured Gammaproteobacteria bacterium
AACCGTATTTTATTTGTGGATGATGAATCCAGTATTTTAAGTGGATTAAGACGAATGCTTAGGCCCTATAGAAAGGAATGGGATATGGCATTTGCTGAAAGCGGCGAAGAAGCCCTGCAACTAATTAGTGAAAACCCCTTTGACGTTGTCGTAAGCGACATGAAAATGCCCGGCATGGACGGCGTTGAACTTTTGACCAAAGTGAAAGCGCTTAATCCGGATTCGATTCGAATCGCACTATCCGGGCACGCCGAGATGGAAATGCTGTTGGAAAGCGTGCAGGTTACCCACCAGTTTCTGGCGAAACCTTCCGACGCAGAGCATATCAGAAACGTTATATCTCAAGCTTTGGCGCTAAGAGATATGCTCAACGATGACAAGTTAAGAGCCTGCATATCCAATATCGAAATGCTACCCAGCCTGCCGGATCTCTATACCCGCGTGACCGCCATTGCTGCGTCCCCGGAAGGCACACTGCGAGATATCGGCCAAGTGGTTGCGGAAGATATCAGCATGAGTGCCAAAATATTGCAGATGGTAAACTCCGCTTTTTTTGGTCTCGCCCGGGAAATTTCTTCTCCTGAAGAAGCCACTACCATATTGGGACTTGATGTAGTTCGCAGTTTGATCCTGTCTGTTAAGATTTTTAGCAGCTGTGAGCAAGCCTCGAAAATACTGGATCTTAAGAAACTCAACGACCATTGCCACCAAGTGGGCATGCTGGCAAAAGCCATTGCTAAACAGGAAGGTATGAGCAAAAAGGCCTGTGACTTCTCTCTCATGGCCGGCATGATGCACGATATTGGTAAACTGATTCTCACTACCGCTTACCCGGAACAGTCGGCAAAGATCTATCAAAATGAGGCATCCCCAGCGGAATGGCAGAGTGAGACTAATATTTTTGGTATTTCTCATGCGCAAATAGGTGCTTATCTGCTAGGTGTTTGGAACCTCCCCAACCCGGTAGTTGAAGCCGTCGCTTACCACCATATGCCTGAGAAAGCGATTGACCACCCGTTCTCGCCTCTGTCGGCGACGCATATCGCTAACCTGCTAGTAAACGAGCATAGAGATAAACTGCAGGGCACAGAAAACAATATGGACGTTGACTATATCAGCCGCTTCGCCGATGAAAATAAACTGAATCAATGGCGCGTGCTGGCCAGTAAAATCCTTGAGGAAGCAGAGTAAATCGTTATGGCTGAAAAAATACTATTAGTAGATGACGAAAGTAATGTCCTTGACGCCTATCGGCGCAATTTACGCAAACAATTTACAATCACCACTGCTGGAGGTGGAGCCGAAGGCCTCGAAGCAATAAAAAATGAAGGACCATTTGCGGTAATTGTGACCGATATGCGCATGCCGGAAATGGATGGCGTAGAATTCCTCTCTCGCGCAAAAAAAATTGCGCCCGATAGCGTGCGTATAATGTTGACCGGCAACGCAGACCAACAAACAGCCATCGACGCCGTAAACAAGGGCGATGTGTTTAAATTCTTAAACAAACCCTGCACGCCCGAGGATATGGCAAAGGCGCTAAACACCTCGATCAAGCAATACCAGCTAACCCAAGCGGAAAAAGAGTTACTTGAAAACACGCTAAAAGGGAGTATAGAAACACTGGCTGAAGTCCTTTCCTTAACCAGCCCTAACGCCTTCGGTCGGACAACAAGGCTAAAACGGAACATGGCTGAAGTCGCTTTAAAGATGGGGCTTCCTAACCAGTGGGAACTGGAGTCTGCAGCCTTACTCAGCCTGATGGGCTGTGTGACTCTGCCTGATGAGCTCACTAAAAAGGTTACTTCGTTGACTCATTTGAGTGACGAGGAGTCTAGCCTGTTTGAGAGTCACCCGATACTGGGTGCGCAGTTGATCGAAAAAATTCCGCGAATGAAAACCGTTGCCAATAGTATTAAATATCAGCACAAATATTTTGACGGTTCAGGTTTTCCGGAGGACGATTTAAAAGGCGAGCTCATCCCCACGGGAGCAAGAATACTAAGGGTACTATTGGATTTTGACTTACTGGAGTCTGCAGGCTTACACCCTGCCGTAGCCATTGAAAAGCTGGAGCGACGCGCTGAAAAATATGATCCTAAAGTTATCGCTGCGTTAAAGGGCTGCTATACGGACGCTTCTGATTCTGAAGAAATTGAGGTAACCGTGCATCAGGCGGACGACTCCATGATTCTTGCACAGGATGTTGTCACCAGCACCGGAGCACTTCTAATGTGCAAAGGGCAAAAGGTGTCACCGTCTGTAAAAGCACGTCTCATCAACTTTTGGCAAAGCCGCACTATTGGGCCAAAGGTTAAGGTTTTGGTAGAAAAAGATAAAACAGCTTAGAGCGGGATAAATTGAGCTCCCATGCTGACCTAAAGAGGCCATCATGGGAGAGCTTCAATCAAAAGTGAAGGAGATGGCCGTTAACGGGAAATCATCGATAAATTTCCTGCACCGTAATTTGTAACGTGCATTTTCAAGTCTATCCTGCCAGGAGCCGTCCCCAACAACTCTCTGATATCCTCAGTTATTGTTTCTTTTGTGTAAAGCTGATCATAGCGCAAATGCGGCGTTGATTCCCGAATAAACAAGCGACTAATAATATTCATCACCTCACCCAGATTATCCAAAATCGCCGGGCTTGCTTCTTTGCAAAGAATCACATCCTCGGCACCGCCCTTTGGCAACATTGTCAGGGACGAACCTGCGAAAGCGGCAAATTCAATATCACAAACACAAACGGCAGCCAGCTGATCATCAGCATCAATGTATGAACCAATAATATTGCCCTCTTCTACGCCTGTTACAGGAGCACCCTCTTCGACCGTCAAACCGTCGAACAACATGCCCATCATACTGCGCACTTCCCCTTCATTGGGTATATGAAACTCAGCCATAATATTCCTCAGTCAATTAAATTTTATTAATTTATGGTCCGCCGAAAGTCTAGATATATTTCCCCAGCGCCTCTTCAAATGAAGACTCGGTAAAGGGCTTGGAGATAAGAAACTCCGCACCAGCGGCCATTGCCTGACTTTTCATTTCAGCTGACGCCTCTGTTGTAATAAACCCAAAATTTGGTTTGATATCCTCTTCATTGAGCGCCTCCAGGAACTGCATGCCCGTCATATTCGGCATGTTCCAGTCACTGAGCACCAGGTCAGGCTCTTCCTCCCTAACCGCTTCCAGCCCCTCCGCCCCATCACTTGCTTCCACAATATCGCTTACATCCATGCCAATCATTCTAAGCATCCTTTTCACCATCATACGCATGGCAGCGCTATCATCTACAACCAGTATTTTCATAACTTCCCCTAATTACTCCACATTTTAAAAATTTAAATCACCAACAAATGACTAAATCCATTGCCCCACGCTATTCCTTTGACTAAATATTCTTCAACCCAGTTCCATCAGCCTGGCATAAATCTGGTTTAGTGGCTCTACCATGATGGCTGCGCCAATCTCTACTGCTGACCCGGGCATACCCCACACAACACTACTTTCCTCATCCTGTGCAATGGTACTCGCCCCGGCATCTTTCATCTCCTTGAGTCCAATCGCTCCATCTTTTCCCATACCGGTCAACAATACTCCGACGGCTTTCGACCCGGCAATTTCTGCCACAGATCTGAAT
>CBDUGR010000334.1:0-3641 GCA_965366515.1 uncultured Gammaproteobacteria bacterium
AACTGGTACTTGGGTGAGGGATTGTCAGAAATCCTTATTACTGAGTTGATCAAATCAGACCGTTTTTTACTGGTAGAGCGAGACGCAATTCAGGATATTGTTAAGGAGCAAGAAGCCGGCATGAGTGGCCTGGTGCGCCAGGAAACAGCCGTAAAAACCGGACAACTCAGCGGTGCGCAATTCATGATCAAGGGTGCAATTACCGAATTTAATGCTGAAGCTGCTGGTGGCGGACTAAGTCTTGCCTTTCGACAGGGCGAAGTAGGAGGTAAATCCAGAACCGCCTATGTGGGCATTGACGTGCGTATCGTCGATAACACCACAGGGCAGATTTACGCTTCTTATAACGCAAGCGGCACTGCTAAATCCAAGGGGGCCAGTCTGGCCGCGGCCTTTGGAGGTTCTGATAATGTAAAAATTGGCGCTTCCGCTTTCTACAGCACAGCACTGGGGCAGGCCACACGCGAGGCCGTTCAGCAAATTGTCAGTTTTATTCTGAAAGAAAGTGTCAATATTCCCTGGCAAGGTTCGGTCATCCAAACCAAGGGAAGTAGCGTTTTCGTTAACCGCGGAAAAACTGCCAATGTCAAAACCGGCGATATTTTCAAGGTGTACTCGAAAGGCGAACCCCTTATCGATCCGGAAACCGGCTTCAATCTGGGCAGCGTCGAGGAGTATCTGTGTGATATTAAAGTTACTCGTCTAATGCCGAAATTCTCCAGTGCCCGAAAGACACCAGACTGCAAAGGATTGGAGATAAGACGTGGCGATCTTGTGCGTTACTAAAACTGAGCATTCACAAATGGACTTTTGGACGATTTTAAAGATGAAATCCAAAATTTTATTTTCTCTGTCACTCTGTCTATCTGGGCTCTTTCTTTCCGGACTCTGTCTATCGGGATTTGGGCTGGCGGCAAATGCCGATAACAGGGATGCGATTAGCCGTCCATTGCCATCACCCTCGGAGCAACAGGTAGAACGAGCTTTGCAGCTGGGCAACCAATTTCAAGATATGGCCTATCAGCAAAATCGGCCTCGTACGGGAGCACCATTTCCATTAAGTTATATCTATCGACCGGAATACTATCCTCATTACTATTCCGCGTGGCCCTACTCGCTGCGTCAAAGTAGTGATTATTACCCGCAGTATTCTCCTCACCTGACACCCCACTACCCGCGGATAGGACGCTCCTATATCAAACGGCCGCTGTTTAATCACTTCCCCAAACGCCACCAGCATAACGATTAAGGGTCATATCAGTATGAGAAACCTAGTTCAAAACACATTACTCCCCTTAATCCGCCTATTTGGTGTTTGTCTGGCGGTATTGTTTGTCCCGCTAACAAATAGCGTAGTGGCCCAAGAAGCGCTATCGACCCAGAGCAAACCCACAGTCATGATCATATTGCAGGAAAAGGTCATGGGCGTATTCAACACCACTGGCTGGGAAGTGCCAACTCAAGCTGAAATAACGCTCATGAGTCGCCTTCAGGAACTGGGCTATCCGGTGGTAGACCCACAAACGGTGCGCAGAAATATTGTCCAAGCCAAAGGGTTACGGATGCTGGAGGCAGACAATCGTGGCGCAGCCGCAGCAGGCCTGCAGCATGGCGCTCAGATTTCGATTATCGGCACCGCGATCAGTAAACCAGCCGGCTCCAAACTCTTTGAAACCCAAATGCAGTCAATCCAGGCAACCTTGACCGCCCGTGTTATTCACAACGATACTGGACAGATAATCACCACGGGTTCCGCGACTTCCGCCATCGCACATATTGATGAAGTACAGGGTGGCGCTTTGGCCCTGGAAAAGGCGGCACATGATCTGGCTGACTTACTTATACCCAAAATTGTGTCCACTACCGACAAAGCCACGGGTGAAGCTCGGACCATCGCCCTCAATATCACCGGACTCAAATCTTATCGCCACCTGGACCACATCCTCTATTTTTTTGAAACCAGGGTAAAGGGTATCTCCGAGGTCTACCTTAGGGATTTCAGTAACAACATCGCCTCAGTCAACCTATCGTACAGCGATCAGTCGGCCGTTTTAGCGCGCAAAATTGCGACCAGTAAATTCAAAGGATTCAGGCTCGAACCCACACAGGTAACTGACAACAGAATTGATTTGTCAGCAATAGCTAACAAATGAGCCAGTTACACATAGCGAAGAAACGCAAGACAATGGACCGGCGGCAGATGCCATTGACGGCCATTGAGGATAAATAAAATGTGCATGATCAGACGCATCAAATCCAATATAAAAGCACCATTCATAGCACTGGGCCTGCTGGTCAGCTTGATATTACTTCCGCTAACCGCTTACTCAGGTGTGTGGGACGAACTCTCGGCGGATGAGCAGAAAATTGTTCGTGAACGATTAGTCGACGAACTGGGCAAAATGCTCAATGAAGGTAAGCTTAACGAAAATCTGCAGTTTACGGCAAAACATATAGGCACCTGGGCACCGCACGCGGGTGAGATTGTCGAGGGTGATTTTGACAACGCCATCAATGCAACAATGAAATATTCAACCGACCAGTTTCTGGCTTCTTTTGAAAAAGAACTGGGCACGAAAATTGATAGTCTGGAAAACTCTGCCCTGTCGTTTGTCTATAAACAGGTTATTTCCCATAAGGGCGAATCAAAAAAAATCGCACGTTTAGCACTCAACGGGGATTTTTCAACAGCCGCAAATACCGCTTGGGAAACTGCAAAAAAAGACGTTCAACAACAGATACAGACAAAAACCGAGGAAACGCTTAAATTCGCTTTCAACTGGGCATTCGATGGTGCCAAAATCGGCAGCTATACTCCGGTTGATATATTTCTGGAAATCATCCGCATTGAAAAGATTATTATTCCTGAATTAAAAAACTATTTAACCAATACTCAACTCAAACAGATTCTAGACATCTACAAGGAAGAGCTTGCCCAATCAGGTGGCAATCATAATGCCGCATGGATCATGATCAGGGACAGCCATATCCTAATCAAAGCCCACTCCGTATCCAGCCTCAATGAAGAAACATTAAGACAAGCTCTTGAGCAATGCGCCGGTGGCTACTCAAGTCTGGGACAGTGTATCGGTGACGTGCAGTCTCGTTATAATCGTAAGCTGGCACAGGAGAATCAACGCTCTGAAAACCTCTTGCGAAGTATCGCCGAGGATTCCAAAGAGAAGTCCAAGGAAGGCTACAAAGAGGTACAAAAAATCATTCAACGTATTATTGCCGAACATAGCAAAGACTATAAGGATGCGATTAGTGAAGCAAATTCCATCTTAAAGAAACTCCAAATTCAGGCTCGTGGTATTAAGAGTGACTGCGATGCCTTCGATGCTAAAAAGGAAGTGGTCGATCAGGCGCAGGAGAAAGTAAAAGAGGGCAACATTGCTGCGGCGAAAATCAAGAGTTTTCTAAATACCGCAGACCAATGCAAATTGTTATCTGAAGCACCTCAAGACCTGGATACGCTACTACAGCAACTAAAAACGGTTAACGGCACGTTCGAAGGACATATGCAATCGGTCACCGACCAGGCCAACAAAGTATGTCAGGACACGGGCAGTATTGGCTCCGCTTTTTCAAAAAATGAAGGCAAAAAAATATATATCACATATATAGAGTTTGAAGAATAC
>CBDUGR010000335.1:0-3636 GCA_965366515.1 uncultured Gammaproteobacteria bacterium
GAAATATTCTTGAAAAGAAAACCTGAGCGGTTTGGAGATGCGTTTCCTTGTCCACAACCTTGTCAACATATAGCAATTTTTCAAACTGTATTCAAAATCTAATGGGCTGTCAATTATTTGGCCTACAGATAAGATGAAGCGGATAAAGGGCGAAATAAAATTTCCTCAATACCCAAGAAAAAAAGGGAGCTAGGCACAAAAATGCTATGTTGCCGATAGTGATTAGGTTAATGTTGGTTTTTTGCTCTCGCTAAAAATATAATCTAAGGAGAAAGCGCTTTGAAACAGTTCTTTACATCAGTAGTCATCGCATTATCGTTCACTGCACAGGTGTTCGCCGCGGGTGGACATGGGGAGCATGCCAATAATTCAGTCTGTGAAAATTTCGGTCCGCAGACGCCTAGGAATATTGATAGCATTTTCGGCCAAAACGCGGTCGTTTTTAACATGGCTCCGCCTGCTTTAGAGATGAATCTATGCAATATCCATTTCCATGAAGGCGCTGAACATCAGTCAAAGGACTTTTCGATATATGCGGGTGATGGGCATGACGGCTTCGGCAGTGGTTATTTGTGTGGAATGAGCAAATCATTGAGCGAGGCGGAGCTGGCGCCAACTCAAGAGAAAGTCTGTGGTGGTGAGCATGGTGATTTGCAGCCGGGTGATACTATCGAAGTGCATTGGGTGCATACCTCCTGCGATGTTAAGCCTGGCCCGACACTAGGTGCCTGTGTTTCAGCAGCTTGTGCTAATCCGGATTTGCGTGTTGAGACTCAGGTGTTCACGCTGGTCAATGACTCCAATGCTCTGAATTTTAATGATCTGAAATTGGCCAAAGATCTACCGAAGAATACGGGCAAACCAGTTGAGTTTCTCGGTTCTACCACGGGGCCTAAGTTTTCTGAGCAGCAGTGTTCACCGTACCAGGTAAGCTGGAGCGTCCGCCCGAAATGTGCAAAGCTGGACATTAATTCCATCGGCGAATGGTGCAAAGGGAATGTATTCAATGAGGATCATGCGCATGGTGTCCGTAAACTAGTCACGAATCCAAAATTGCTTTCTGAGATCAGATAGGGTTTAAGTAAACACCATTTGGTTTTGCCAGCTAATTTATTCCGTCAAAAAGTTAATAAACGGAACTGAATTAGGGTAAAATCGCCGACCTTTAATACAAGGTTCAGCAATTCAATTTAAGGGCACAAAATCCTATGTTTTCAGAGTTAAAGCCACAGCCAGCAGACCCAATTTTGGGATTATCGGTGAAATTCAAAGCTGACAATAATCCGAACAAAATCGATCTGGGGCCGGGTGTTTATAAGGATGAGAGTGGTCATACGCCGGTTTTAGATTGTGTCAAGAAGGCTGAGCAACAGCGTGTGGACAATGAAACCAGTAAAGTTTATCTCGGCTCAGCAGGTTCGGCACTGTTTAATGAGAAGATAACTGATCTTTTGCTGGGCGATCATCAGGTGATCGGCAGCAATCGCATTCGCACTATATCTACTCCAGGGGGAACAGGTGGATTGCGTATTGCCGGTGAGTTTATCAACCGTTGCAAGCCGGGTACGACTATTTGGGTCAGTAATCCTACCTGGGCCAACCATCAGGGCGTATTTGCCGCTGCCGGGTTGAATGTTAAAACCTATCCTTACTACGACTATGAGAACAAATGCCTTAATTTTGCAGGCATGCTTGATGCCCTGAAAGAGGTATCCACAGGTGATGCTGTGTTATTGCATGCCTGTTGTCACAACCCGAGCGGTATGGACCTGAATCAGGAACAGTGGCGGGAAGTGGCTGTACTGGCTAATGAGCGCGGTTTCCTGCCGGTGATCGATATCGCCTACCAGGGATTCGGGCGAGGTCTCGAGGAGGATGCCTATGGTGTGCGGCTAATGGCGGATAATGTGGATGAGATGATCATCTGTAGCTCCTGCTCGAAGAACTTTGGACTGTATCGGGATCGTATCGGAGCCTGTTCCATCATTGGGAAAACTGATACGGCTGCCGACATTATCAATTCCGCATTACTTCCGGTGGTTCGAGTGAATTATTCCATGCCGGCTGCCCATGGTGCAGCAATTGTGGAAACAATTCTGAGCTCGGGTGAATTGACGACCCTTTGGCACGACGAGCTAAAAGCAATGCGTGACCGAATTGGATATATGCGTCAATTGCTGGTTGATAAGCTGATAGAAAATGGCGTGACGCGAGATTTTAGTTTTATCACCCGACAAAATGGAATGTTCTCGTTCCTGGGTATTGATGCGGATCAGATCCAGCGTTTGCAGAACGAGTTTGGTATCTACATCGTGGGCTCCAGCCGAATCAATGTTGCCGGTGTTTCAACAGCCAATGTGGATTATCTGACGCAGTCGATCGCCGAGGTATTGTAGGGTATTCAACCGACAATCCCCATAGCAGTCGCCAAGCATCGCAGTCTGCTAACGGAAAAGAGCGAGGACTGTCTGAGCAAAGCGAGTTCCGCAGCGGCCGTTAGCAGGTGAGAAGCGCAGGGGACCCGAAGGGCGACAGAATTGGGGTGCCCTTTCTTTTGGTTCGGTTTTCTTTGGGCAAACAAAGAAAATGAACTCGCCGAGGGGCGAAACCTCTAAGCTCAACCCTTATTGGTGTATCGTTAGGAAATCCACTTTTGCTGTTATCTCGCGGTAATTTCAAACTAAACAATCTTTTCCGCACAAATAATCACGCCATCGGTATCGGCATAAAGATAATCACCGGGCTTAAACTTGACGCCGCCGAATGAGAGTGGGATGTTTCTTTCGGCCCGCGTAACCGGAATGTATTTACGTGAGCAGGTTCCTAGCGCGTACAAAGCAACGGGGATCTCTTTGATCTGGAAGGTGTCCCTGATATAACCGTTAATGATGATGCCGGAGAAGTTATTCTGATGGGCAAATTTCATCAGATTTTCTCCGACCACGGCGTAATAGTCCTGTGCTACGTCAACTACCACGACTTTCCCGCTACCATCTTCATCTCTTAACAGTGCGATTAGATCAGTGTTGTTTTTATCCAGCTTGATGGTGACAATTTTGCCCTGACATCGGTCTGCGCCGCCGTAGTTGCTATACCCCGGGCCCAGTACATTGACTTTGTCGCTGTGCTCATCGCAAATATCTGCCGTAAAAACTTCCATAACACCTTCCTGTGACTGAAAAATCCCGGGCATTTTAGCACTATATAAACGGATTTCTTCACGGTTTTTTTGTATCATTAGCCGCTTTTGTAAATATAGCCGCGGCAGTGGTAATTCAGTTAGCGTTAACAGGCGCCAAAATATGAAGGTAGTGACAGGTGTAGTTGGAAATGACATCCATGTTGTCGCCAATCGGCTGATGGAGCTTTCCCTGCATGCCCGAGGGTATGAGGTGTTCAATTTGGGCGTTAACACCCATTTAGAAGAGTTTTTTGATGCGGTGGTGGAAACCGGCGCGGAAATTCTGTTGATCTCATCCCTGAATGGTGAAGCAGAGGGGTGGAGTCGAGAGGTACGGATGCTCAAAGCCAAATACAAGGATTTGGATAATCTGGTCATGATGATTGGCGGTAATTTGACGGTGGGTGCCGGTAAGGCCGATGAAATTGAAAAAAAATATAAAAAATATGGTTTTG
>CBDUGR010000336.1:0-3628 GCA_965366515.1 uncultured Gammaproteobacteria bacterium
CGCAATCGGCGTGTAGAGATCGTCATTCATCAGGGGTTGGATAATGAAACCAGTGAAGAGCTGAAGAAAATGCAGCAGATTGATCCTGGGTTAGTGAGGGAATTAAACTTGGATACACCCTTTACGCTGACACCGGATGAGGTCTTTTAAACAACGCTAAAGCATTGAGGCATACGACAAATGGATAGAGCGGACAGAAGGCGTTATTTTCGTATAAATGATATTGTTGGGCTGAGCTATAGGCTGGTTGAGCGAGGTGAGGTAGAGGCACAAAAGCAAGCTGAAAATGTCCAAATAGCGGCGGCAGAGGTGTTGCGTTCCATTGACCGGGAATTAACTAATGCGCTCAATGCAATGTGGCAATCCAATCCGACGGCAGCCAATGCCATTGGCCTGCTCAACAAAAAAATGGACGTATTGGCTGCGGAGATGGATCTCGATTATGCGCAGATCAAAGGTTTGGAAATGCAGACGAAGCAGGTCAGCATCAGTGCCTGTGGCATTGCCTTTGAGTGCAGGGACAGTTTTCATGTGGGGCAGTCACTCAAGCTTGATATTTTATTGAAACCGGCGAATACGCATATACAGATGATGGGTAACGTCTTGGGTTGTGATCAGACCGAAAACGGCCATTTTTTATTAAGGGTAGACTTTGACTCCGTTGATGCCAGTGTACAAGAACAGTTGATTCAACATATTGTACGTCGGCAGTCGAGTCAGCTGGGTAGTGCTCGAAAGGGAGAGTGAATGATAATCTGTTAAAAAAACGGACCACCTGTAGAGCCAAAAACCGCTGAGTTTAAAATCGCTTACTCTTGCAAAGCGTCAATCCAATCTCTATTATCCGCACATCAAAATACCGTTAGGATAGCTTGTGGGGAGCTCGCCTCGCACTATAAACGATCCTCTAAAATAGTATTTTTCTTATGAATGACCCGGCTACGCATACAAACGAGCTGTCTGGATGGAAGGCCTATAAAAGGCTGATCCGGTATGTAGGGCATTATTGGCTGGCATTTCTTATCAGTATCATCGGTTTTGGTATTTTTGCTGCGACGCAGGCAGCCTATGCAGGGCTGATGGAGTTCGTGCCCTTTGCTCTTGAACCGAATATCAATAAAGTCCCGAATATCTGGTTTTTACCGAATCGTTTGCTAGAGGGCATGAAGGGTCCCGAGGACGCACGCTACCTGCTCCCCGCAATCGTGATGTGTATTACGCTGGTTAGAGGGGTTGGCTCTTATCTTGGGGGCTACTACCTGGTTATGGTGGCGCGTAATGTCGTAAATCGCCTGCGTTTGGATCTGTTTAATCATCTGCTCACATTGCCGGGCACATTTTTTAATAATAATGCATCCGGACATCTTATTTCGACGCTGACCTTTAATGTAGAACAGGTGTCTGGTGCTGCCACCGGCGCTTTAAAAGTGATTGTGCGTGAAGGTTTGACAGTAATCGGGCTGCTAGCCTATATATTCTGGTTAAATTGGAAATTGTCTCTCATTTTCCTTTTGCTCGGCCCCATGATTGGCTTGGTAGTTGGTTTTGCGTCAAAGCTGTTTCGCAAATACAGTCGCCGCATACAGGACTCAATGGGCGGGGTGACGCATGTCGCATCGGAAGCGATTAAGGGATTTCAGGTGGTACGGGCCTTTGGTGGGTTAAATTATGAAAAGGGGCGTTTCAAGGCTGCCAGCGAAAACAACCTTAAGCAAAGCCTGAAATTATCCAAGGTGAATGAAATCAGCACGCCAGTAATCCAAATGCTGATGTTTTCGGCTATCGCGCTATTATTCTGGTTCGGACTTAGCCCTGAGTTCAAAGGTGAAATGGATTTAGGAGAATTTCTTGCCTATATAACAGCCGCCAGTCTGGTTGCAAAACCACTGCGCCAACTTACATCGGTCAATGAAAAAATACAAAGGGGGATAGCGGCTTCGCAGAGTATTTTTTCAATTATGGATCAAGACCAGGAGTTGGATGAGGGCAGTATAGCGCTGGATAAAGTGCATGGACGGATCGAATTCCGTGACTTGAATTTCTCTTATCTAGCAGATCAGGAGCCGGTATTACAGAATATCAGTCTGATCATCGAGCCGGGTCAAACGGTTGCGTTTGTTGGACGCTCTGGAAGCGGGAAATCAACACTGGTAAATCTGCTGCCGCGATTTAACGAACCAGAACACGGTCAAATTTTGCTGGATGGTCACCCGATAGCCGACTACCGTCTCTCGGATCTGCGCAAGCATATCGCGCTGGTCAACCAGCATATTGTGTTGTTTCAGGATACAGTAGCCAGCAATATCGCCTATGGTGACCTGGCTGGAAGAAGTGAGCAGGAAATTATCGAAGCAGCGAAGGCAGCGCATGCCATTGAGTTTATAGAAGAGCTGCCGGAGGGTATGAAAACCCAAATAGGTGAGGACGGTGTAATTCTGTCCGGAGGACAACGACAGCGTCTGGCGCTCGCCAGAGCAATACTTAAGGATGCGCCCATCCTGATACTGGACGAGGCGACATCGGCTTTGGATTCTGAGTCCGAACGCTTTATCCAAGAGGCGCTCAATACCCTGGTGAAGGGGCGGACCACCCTGGTAATTGCTCACCGATTGTCGACCATAGAAAATGCCGATAGAATCGTAGTGATGGAGAAAGGGCAGATTGTCGAGGTAGGCACACATGAGGAGTTGTTGGCGCGGCAGGGGGCTTACGCTCAGTTGCATCGCATGCAATTTGCTGATTCTAATGGGTCGATGACTGAAGCTGAGCGCTAAAAATATCCGTTGCCAGAAGTGATATCGAGTGACGTTTGGTTCATAGTCTGTCTAAGGAGTAAAAGAGGCGCCTCTACACAGGTTTTTGCCTGCCACGGTGTTTGTTATACTCCCCGTAAAACTAACCCTGTTCCGGATACCAATTTATGAAGTTAGAATTACCTTGTTTTAATCAAGCTCGTGTTACAGTCGTGGGTGATGTGATGCTTGATAGCTATTGGTATGGGCGGACATCACGCATTTCCCCCGAAGCCCCGGTTCCGGTGGTTGGGGTGACGCAACGGGATGAAAGACCGGGTGGAGCGGCAAACGTGTCGTTAAATATTGCGGCGCTGGGAGCAACCGCAAGCCTGGTGGGTGTTGTGGGTGAGGATGAGGCGGCGCAAACCTTGCAAACTGCCTTGTCCGCCGTTGCTGTAAACTGCGACTTTCAACGCTCAAAGACTCATCCTACTATCTCGAAACTTAGGGTAATCAGCCAAAACCAGCAGCTTCTGAGACTTGATTTTGAGGAAACTTTTGGTATCGCCGATGTAGACCAGTTTCCAGCAAAACTAAAGACTCATATTGCTGATTCTGGTGCTCTGGTTTTATCTGATTACGGCAAGGGAGCGTTGCAAGAACCACAAAAGCTTATTTCCCTGGCACGAGCAGCAGGGGTGCCGGTGCTGGTCGACCCGAAAGGCGTGGATTTTTTAAAGTATCGGGGCGCTACTCTGGTTACACCTAATCTGAAGGAGTTTGAGGCGGTAGTTGGATATTGCGAAAACGAACAGATTCTGGTCAGTCGGGGAATCGCTTTGCTAAGGGAGCTTAAGATTGATGCGTTGCTGATTACTCGTAGTGAGCTGGGT
>CBDUGR010000337.1:0-3615 GCA_965366515.1 uncultured Gammaproteobacteria bacterium
AGCTAAAGCTCTCAGGTCTCGCAGAGGCATTAAGGAATTATTCAGAGGTTCCCTAAGCCAAAATATCCAGAGAGCATTGGCAAGTTGCCTGTGTCATCAAAAATAGCTCATAAGTACACTCAGAACTACTTTACCCAGAAAATGGAAGCTATATAATAGCGCCCGCTTTTATACCATTATTTTTTGGGCCTAGCCCCGAAAGGATCATAACCTTGCAACTCGAAAACGCCAGCACAGAACAGCTCGAGCAATGGGAAACCGAACTCGCTGAACAGTACCAGGGGTTTCTTAGACAAAACCTGAAACTTGACCTGACAAGGGGAAAACCCTCGGCACAACAACTGGATTTGTCCGATGCTCTGGATGGCGCGCTTGGCGGGAACTACCAATCAGCGGACGGTACCGATACGCGCAATTATGGTGGTCTTGAGGGTATCGCTGAAGCCAGGGATTTGGGAGCAGCCATTTTAGGCGTCAGCGCCAATGAAATTCTGGCGGGAGGTAATAGCAGCCTCACACTGATGCACCAGGCGGCTACTTTTGCTTATCTCTATGGCCCATGTGCCGCAGGGTCTGCCTGGAAAGATGAGAATGACATTAAATTCCTCTGCCCTGTACCCGGATATGACCGCCATTTCACTATCTGTGAAGATCTGGGTATCGAGATGATTCCTGTGACAATGACCGACCAGGGTCCCAATATGGATCAGGTCGAATCGCTGATCAAATCGGATAGTTCGATCAAAGGTATCTGGTGTGTACCTAAATACTCTAATCCCACCGGTGTCGTTTACAGCGATAACACTGTAAACCGTATGGCCAAGCTCGGAAAAATAGCCGCCAAAAATTTTCGTATCTTCTGGGATAATGCCTATGCCGTGCATGACCTGGTCGACACTCCAAAACCTCTGGCCAATATTATGGACGCATGCCGAAACGAGGGCACGGAAGATAGCGTACTGCAATTTGCATCGACCTCAAAGATTACACACGCTGGCTCCGGGATTGCATTTTTGGCAGCCTCCGAAAACAATTTGAGCGCGTTTAAAAAACGCCTGGGCACTGCTACCATTGGTCCGGATAAGGTCAATCAGCTACGACACATGCGCCTGATTCCAGATGTTGACGCATTACGTGTGCATATGCAAAAACATGCGGATTTGCTAAAGCCACGCTTTGCATCGGTGTTAAATCACTTGGATCAACACTTTGCTAACAGCAATCTTGGACAGTGGCAGCGTCCCGAAGGTGGGTATTTTGTTTCATTCAACACCCTGCCCGGTTTAGCGCAGGAAGTGGTTAAATTGGCAGGAGATTTAGGAGTGAAATTGACACCGGCAGGCGCTACATTTCCCTATGGCAAAGACCCGGACGATCAGAATATTCGCCTCGCCCCCTCATTTCCCAGCGTCGAAGATGTTGATGCAACCATGCAGGCATTTGTAGTCTGCGTTAAGCTAGCGTCAGTGAGGCAAAAATTGCAACAGCTAGGCAACTAAAAAACTATACACAAACCGAATTTTTCATCTTGAAGCGTGAATGTGGCGGAGTCTTCTGACAAGAAGGCTTCGCTGCATTTCCCAAGGCACTGTATCAACATACAACGTCAAGACTGCATCCTCATGATATTTTAATACTAGCCATCGCAGGTTAGGCAAACAGCGCAATCGAGCTAACGACAAGCGTCATCAGGAACAATAACCATTTTAATACAGTCGGACTGACTTTGATGGCCACTTTTACGCTGTAGTGCCCTCCCACCATCATGCCCACAGCCAACACCAGTCCCGGCAACCAGCTAATCTGTCCGCGCCAAATAAACACCGCTAACGCAGCCATAGTAAATGCCAGTACACATAGCATCTTGAATGCATTGGTTCTCACCAGATCATAACGTAACGTCCCAGCTATCGCTCCGATCAGCAAAAACCCCACCCCAGCATGCACAAATCCACCGTAAATCCCGGCGCCAAACAACCCGAACCAGGCTGAAGGTTTATCCTTAAGTTTTGCAACCGGTGTGCCAGGCGGAGCCACAATAACCGACGGCCGCAGCAAAATAATCAGCGCCATTGTCACCATAACCCCAAGCAACACTGGTTTTAAATAGAGATTGGGCATGTAGGAAGCAATGAGCGCCCCCACAAGCCCACCGGCGACGGTTATCCCTACAATGGAGAGCGCATCCGCCGAAGCTACTTCAACGCCCACCCGGCGAAAACCAAAAGTCGCCACCACCGAATGTAGCGCCACACCCACCCTATTTGTTGCATTCGCCACGTCAGCCGGCATCCCCATAATCATCAGTGCCGGAATGGTCAGGCTGGAACCGCCTCCAGCCAAGGTATTGATAAACCCTGCAAGCAATCCGGTAAACACCAATAGCGCATAATAATAAAACGGATCCATGGTTTCTCATCCCTAAACAACGAACGACTGGATTTCTCCCCGAGTCTCGCATAAAGTCAATGGCAACATAAACAAGAAGCGGATCATATCAGCAATGTCCATGAAACTGAATTTCATACATCAGGGGCAAGGATACCCCATCATCTTGCTGCATGGACTGTTCGGATCCTTACGCAATCTTAGCCAAGTCAGCAAAGCACTTTCGCAACACTACTCGGTTTACCTGCTCGACCAGCGCAACCATGGCTCATCACCACATAGCGAACATATGAACTTTGTCGCCATGGCAGAAGATATCATTCACTTTATGGACGCACAAAATATTGAGCAGGCACATCTGCTGGGTCACTCCATGGGTGGCAAAACGGCCATGCAACTCGCCCTAAGTCATCCTGAGCGCGTTAACCGGCTGATCGTGGCCGACATCGCCCCTATCAGCTATTCAAGGCGCCATGACCCAGTAATCGAAGGATTGAAGAAGGTTAACGAAGCTCAATTAGCATCCAGAAAAGACGCGGACCAACTGCTATCCAAGTACGTCATTGAGCCTGAAGTCAGGGGTTTTCTGTTAAAAAGCCTCACCCGAAACCAACAGGGCCATTTCCAGTTAAAATTCAATCTTCAGTCGATCGCCGCCAATTATGAGCACCTGATTCAAGGACCTGATGGCACCCCCTTCAACGGCCCAACACTTTTTATCAAAGGCTCAGAATCACCTTATATACAGGAAAAACACAGAGCCACTACCCTTAAACTTTTCCCGAATACAAGGCTCAAGATTATTACCGGAACGGGGCACTGGTTGCACGCCGAAAAACCTGCCATATTTAATCGCCTGGTATTAGAATTTCTTGGAAACAGCTAATCGATTTCTCTTATTCAAGCCCGTATCCTCAAGCCTGCAGATGATCCATGCCGATACCAACTCAAGCAAATCACTCAAAACCCCCACTAGGAGCGAAAAGCGCCTTGACAGCGATCATCATCCAGATACAATAGCGATCCTCTTTTGTAGCTCCAGCGATAGCGTGAAAAGCTCAAAGGATCGTGAAAGCGAGATGCTGTTGTAGACTAAGCTTCACATGAACAATGCGCATTCACCAGCTAACAAAGCAGATTGAAAGCGTCGAAAGAATTTAACAAAGTTTAAGTGCGGGAATAGCTCAGTTGGTAGAGCACAACCTTGCCAAGGTTGGGGTCGCGAGT
>CBDUGR010000338.1:0-3615 GCA_965366515.1 uncultured Gammaproteobacteria bacterium
CGCAAGCATGGGCTGTAAAACGATCGGTTTATTCGGCCCCGAAACACCAGCTCGATTTGGCCCCTTCCCGCCCAACCAACATATCGCGCTATGGAACCCTCCAGAAGATTACCAACCTATTATTAATGTTCACAGGGCGGAATTCGGCTCAAAATCACATCCACACAAGGATGTTATCAACCGTATTTCAGTAGAAAGCGTGTTTGCGGAGGCACAGGGTTTTCTTGACGACATCAATAGCGCCAATCCAAAGCAATCTAACGGATACTAGAGTGCCTATGCGAGTTCTGGTTAACGCCATACCGTTGCTAAACATATCTACCGGGATTGGACGTTACCTGAAAAATCTCTATGTAGAAGTTGCCCGACAACACCCTGATATCGAAATCAAATTCTTTGATGGTTCGAATATCCTCGATAACATGCCCACTCCACCATCGGCAAACAGCTCATGGTCGCTGCTAGTCAAAATTGCCTGGGCAGTGCCCTCGCAGCTGCCTTATCTGGCGCGTGTGCTGATCCAGCAAAAAAGAGCTAACAGATTTCTGCAACTGTCAGAGGGCTTTGATATCTATCACGAAGCCGGTTTTTTTCCTTTTCAGGCGGCGCCAGGTGTCAAAACGCTGTTTACCATTCACGACCTCTCCTGGCGTGTATTTCCACAACATCACCCCAAAGAACGGATTCTGTTTTTTAAAAAGTATTTTGACCGTTCACTGACGCTCGCTGCCCGAATTGTTACTCCTTCCGAGTTTACAAAATCCGAAATTAACAGGCTCTATCCCGATCTAGCTGCGGAAATTGAACCCACACTGCTGGGCGTTGATCGGGGTATTTTTAACCCTCGACCGAAAAGCGAAATTAACGCATTACAATCAAAACTACAGTTGCCGGAAAAGTATCTGCTGTTTGTGGGCACTTCTGACCCACGGAAAAACATCAGCGGTATCATCAAGGCGATTGCTGCTTTACCACAAGAGATCAAACTGGTCTGCACCGGCTGGTCAGGCTGGGATAAGACGATCCATCAGGAGATTGAAAAGCGAGTGTGCTTCACCGGTTACGTCTCGGATCAAGAGCTGGCCACCCTTTATAGCGGCGCCAGAGCATTTGTTTACCCCAGCTTTTATGAAGGATTTGGGCTGCCAGTGCTCGAAGCAATGGCCTGTGGTTGCCCGGTGATAACCTCTACTCTTTCAAGCCTTCCAGAGGTAGCCGGAAACGCCGGATTTTTGTGCGATCCGCACGATACTCAGCAGCTTGCCGATGCCATTCAGTCTATCTATGAATCAGATGTCCGCTATCAGCAAATGAGCGAAGCCAGCCTGCATCGTGCTAAGTTTTTCAGCTGGGAGCGTTGCGCTGCAAAAACATATGATGCCTTTGAGCAGCTGTTACAGGATAACAATTAATCATTTCGTTACACCGAACTAAACAGCGCTGACTAAATACAACCGTCGGCAGATGGTTTTGACACCCCTATTTAGGTACTCTCCTACGGATTTCATAGGCAAACGCCGAATACCTAGGGAACCTCTGGATAACTCCTTAATGCCTCTGCGAGACCTGAAAGTTTTAGCTGCAAGGCAGGAACTGCCGCTAATGCTTATTGCCTTAGCAAAGTTTCTAACGCCGCAGATGAAGCTTTCAGGCCTCGCCCTACGGGGCTTACAGGGCATTCGTAGCTCTGCGTTGGCTTTGTTTGCAAGGTCTAGACATTACTGCACAAAGCCGTCTTGATCTACAAACGCTCTGTACGCCAGAGGGATCAAGGAGTTATCCAGAGGTTCCCTAGGTAGGTATTGGTCATGAATCAATGCCAGTGGAAACGTATTGGTAAAACCCTGCATACCGCTATAATGTTACTAAGCTAATTTACAAGGGAAACCGAAGCCAGATGGAAGCCAATTTTTTTGAAGATCTGTTAGCCATCATGGGCACCTCCTTGGTGGTGACCGTGCTGCTACAAAGATTGCGCTTTCCAAATATTATCGGCTATCTGATCGCTGGTTGTCTGGTAGGTCCACAGGTAATGGGCTGGGTTGCCGAGCCCACCGATTTCACTTTTCTCGCTGAATTTGGCATCGTTTTTTTACTCTTCTCTCTGGGCCTTGAATTCTCACTACCCAAACTGATGTCGCTGCGTGGCTCGGTATTCGGCCTGGGAGGTATCCAGGTAGCCTTTTGCACGCTGGTTTTTGGTGCCGCGGTCTGGTTATGGGGCACTTCGATCGAAACGGCGATAATTATCGCTGGGGCACTCGCCCTGTCATCGACCGCCATTGCCACCAAAGAACTCAGTTCACTCAGGCTGGTGCATAGTCGCCACGGCCAGCTGTCTATTGGGGTATTGCTTTTTCAGGATCTGGCAGCTGTAGTATTCCTGATCATTGTACCTGTACTTGGCGGCGCTGAATCAGGGAGCCTCGGGATATCTTTGTTATGGGCTCTGGGCAAAGGTGTACTGCTGTTGATTATCTTACTCAGCATTGGCAAGTGGTTACTTCCCTCGCTCTACAAAGAGGTCGCACGTGCGCAGTCGGAGGAAGTCTTCGTCCTTAGTACACTGGTTATTGTCATGCTGGCCTCATGGATGACACACAGTTTGCACCTGTCGATGGCGCTCGGTGGATTTGTGATCGGCATGATGCTCGGAGAAAGTCCTTTCAGGCACCAGATAAACAATGATATCCGGGCTTTTAAAGATATTTTACTCGGACTCTTTTTCGTAACCATTGGCATGAGTGTTCAGGTAGATCTGCTGCTTGAGTACTGGCCTCGCCTGCTGTTCTTCGCCATCACCCTGATGATGATCAAAGCACTGTTAATTGGTGTGCTGGTGCGAGTCTTGGGAGATAGCAATAGCACCGCATTGCATACGGGTATTAATTTAGCCCAAGCGGGGGAGTTTGGTCTGGCGCTGCTCGCCTTGGGCCAAATGCATGGCGTGGTACCCCATGACCAAGCGTCCTTCATCATACTGCTGGCTATTATCAGTATGGCCAGCAGTCCTCTGATCATCAGACATAGCGACCAACTGGGCAGACTCATGGAACCGCTACTGCATAGAAAACTCTCAGATTCGCAACAGGAAGACCCCGTGGAACTCCCAAAGAACCAGCATGTTATTCTTGGTGGGTTTGGGCGAGTGGGCAAGACTATCGCTCGTATGCTGGATGCTAATGGCTCTGACTACATCGCCATAGAACAGGATATCGCTATTTTCAACCAGGAAAAAGCCTCAAATCAAAACCTTATCTACGGCGATTGCACCAAGTTGGAAATGCTAAAAAGCTGTCATATCAGCGATGCTAAATTGGCGATCCTGACCTTTCGCTCCATTGATATGGCAAAAAACACTATCGAGCATATTCGCACCGCAGGCATCAGAATCCCAATCATTGTCCGATGCTGTGAACATGGCGACTTCGAAGAACTCATTTCCCTTGGAGCTGACTATGTAGTCCCTGAAATGCTTGAAGCAAGTCTTTCAATAAGCATTCAGGTGCTGACTTTATTGGGGATAGCCGAGTCTGATATTGCACGTCAAATAGAGATGGAAAGATCCGAGCAGCTAAGACATCTGAACTAGGCTTGCCACTGAGTCTGATAATG
>CBDUGR010000339.1:0-3579 GCA_965366515.1 uncultured Gammaproteobacteria bacterium
GGAATCTTGCCTGACCTGAGATACACGCAGATGCACCCTGTCTGGAATCAGGTTGTTCTGGAGGGCTCGCTAGAGTCCAGGGGCATGGTTGCTTTTGATGCGGTGCTGTCTCAAGTGGATGCTGAGGCCATACAGGCTTACGTGATTGCGCGCGCCTATGCTGACAAGCGGAGTTTACAGACGCAAAGTCCCTGAAACCATTGTAGCAAGTTGAGCGAATGATATTCCCAGCCCAGGCTGTATAAAATTTGCGCTATTGATGTACAATGTGTGCCCGTTTTTCAACCGAGTGGTAAAAGATGAAACCCGAATTGTTATCTCCTGCGGGCACGTACAAAAGCATGCGATATGCGTTTGCCTATGGTGCTGATGCGGTCTATGCTGGTCAGCCGCGCTATAGTTTAAGGGTAAGAAACAACGAGTTTAATCACCTGGACATTATGGCTGAAGCCGTTGCCGAGGCGCATCAACAGGGGAAGCAATTCTATATTGCCAGTAACATCTCTCCCCATAATAATAAAGTTAAAACCTATCTGCGTGATATGGAACCGGTGATTGCCATGCGGCCGGATGCGCTGATTATGTCCGATCCCGGCCTGATTATGCTGGTGCGGGAGAGATGGCCGGAGATGCCGATTCATCTTTCGGTTCAGGCAAATGCTGTGAACTACGCAACGGTTAAATTCTGGTACCAGCAGGGTGTGAGTAGGGTGATCCTGTCCCGTGAACTGTCTTTGGATGAGGTCGCAGAAATTAGAGCGGAATGTCCTGAGATGGAGCTGGAAGTGTTCGTCCATGGAGCGCTCTGCATCGCTTACTCCGGGCGTTGTCTGCTGTCCGGCTATATGAATCATCGTGACCCCAATCAGGGTGCCTGCACCAATGCTTGCCGCTGGAAATATCAGGCGCATGAAGCCAAAGAGACTGAGACGGGGGATTTGATACCCGTCAATGGCGGGGTTCAGCAAGCGATCCCGGAAAGTGTTGAGGAAGCCATCGAGGAAACCATCGAGGAAACACCGGTGATGCTGCTCGAAGAGCAGGGGCGTCCTGGCGAACTGATGCCGGCTTTTGAAGATGAGCACGGCACCTATATTATGAATTCCAAGGATCTTCGCGCAGTACAGCATGTACCGCGTTTTATTGAGATGGGTGTGGCCTCATTAAAGATCGAAGGGCGAACCAAGTCACACTACTACGTTGCGAGGACCGCACAGGTTTATCGTCATGCTATCGATAGTGCGGTCGCGGGCCAGCCCTTTGATATGAATTTGATGGCCGAACTGGATCACCTCGCTAATCGGGGCTATACCGAAGGCTTTTATCGCAGGCATGTACCACAGGATTACCAGAACTACAGTCAGGGCGCTTCCGTCAACCCTAATCAGCAATTTGTAGGAGAGGTGTCAGAGGTGGATACCGCTCAGGGTTGGTTGACGATCACGGTGAAAAACCGTTTTGAAAAAGGCGATACCCTGGAATTGATTACGCCCCACGGTAATCATATCTTTAGCCTGGAACAGCTCGAAAACCAGAAAGGTGAAGCCGTGAGTGCGGCGCCGGGATCTGGCCATATTGTACGCATTCCTCTGCCCGTCGAGGTAGATTTGTCAGAAGATGGCGGTTACGCCATGCTGATGCGCTATATGTAATCTCTTGAAAAGGCAGCGATAATGGATGAAGAACGTTTAGTCGATATAGAAACTAAAGTCGCCTATCAGGAAGATACGGTGCAAGCGCTGAACGACGCACTCTGCCAGCAACAACGCATGATCGACCAGCTGGAGGCCAAGGTTAAATTGCTGTCAGAAAAGATGGGCGAGCTAGCTGAATCCGTGCCTGGTGATAAAGAGAAGCATGAGGTGCCGCCGCATTATTGATCCCTGGTAAAGTGGAGAGTGGGGTTGCCTATTTCTAAGAGATATGCCCGCTAAGGAACTATGCGAATCCGGGTCCTAGCTAACGCGACATCAGGTTCAGTGTCTCCAAATTCTGCGCTATATCTCCATTTTTTAACTGCATCGAGCACTGCTTTGTCAAAAATTTGCGCCGGCGTTGAACTGATAATCTTTGGTTCTACCACTGTGCCATTGGTATCGATATTATATTCCACGACTGCGTAGCCAACTCGATTATAACTGATGGATTCAGGGTACTTGGGCGCTACTTTTTCAATCAATCTGTAGTGTTTCAAATTACTGGATAACCTGGCAACACGCTCCTCTTCAGTTTCCTGCTCCCTCGCTAAATGCTTTGCAGTTTGCTCCGCTGCCTGCTTTTCTATCAGCGCTTTTCTTTTGCGTGCTTCCTCTGTTTTAGCCAGCTCCACAAGTTGCTGCTCTTTGGCATCGACTGCCAGTTGTTTTGATGCCTGGCACGTTTCAATTTCTTTGTTCAGATCAGCAATTTCTTTTGCCTGATCAGAACTGATATAGTGATTTTCTTCCAGTACCGCACGGTTTGGTACCTCTTCGCTTCGTGCTCTGGTCTGAGCTATTTTTTCCTTGAGCCGGTTAATGGCGCTGCTATCCAAGGGATTACCCGCGATAGTCAGCGAATGACACATACTCAGCGTTTTCTTCATATAAGCCAAGGATTGTTTTAGCTGTTGTTTGGTTTCTTCGGAGCGGTCATAAGCAACTTCGATATCCTTTGCTATTCGTTCACAGCGGCGCACCTCTGTTTTTACTGAAAATACCTCCAATATTACTTCGCTGATGGCTATAGCTTCGCTTTTGTGTTTTAGGTAAGTCGAGTAGGCCTTTTGTGCGAGTTCGAATTCGTTATTCCTTAGATGGTTCGCTGCCTCGCCGCAGGCTGCCGTTCCCTTGCCAATAACAGGTAATGCCTCTGTTCGAGAGATATCCGCGCCTACTGTATTACAGTAAGCAACGACACGATCTACTTCGGGATCTTTAGCCTCAAGAACTCCAGCATCAATTGCCACCGCCTGTGATTTAAGGTTTTGGAAGTTTTGGTAAGCAGACTTTGCTTTTGGCAAATCTTTGCGGCGCAGCAAAAGGGCGGATTTACATTCCGAATAGCCCTGCAGCATCAGATCTTGGGCTTTGGCATTTACGGCCCATCCCTTAGCGGAGAGCAGAAGCGCGCCTGTGAGGCAAAGAGTTACGATAGTCCCTGTTTTTATTTTTGAAATGTCCATTAAAATTCCTAGTCGTCGGCTGTTCGCAGGCGAATTCCATAGCGGTAAACTGTCAAATAACAGCTTAGTTAAAATTATGGATTGGTCAAATTAGTGCATATATTAAAGTTTAATTTAATTTTTTATGGGCATTAGGATCAACAGATTTGCAGAAAGCAAATTAGCAGGCAGCAAATTAGCATGAAGAAAGGTGTCGGCTCTTCAGGTTCTCGTTTTCGAGAAATAACAGCATGAGCTATCCTTTTGTGTCGTAGATTGGATTTACACTGGGAGGTTAAAAGAGTAGGTTTGGTGGGGCCCTAAATTATAATTGATTTACCTTATATAACTAAATAAGGGGCGCATCCCAAGTCAACTTTTTGGTGTTCAGGAGGTTATCTGATGACCTATAGCAAAGCAGATTTAAGAAGCTACCT
>CBDUGR010000340.1:0-3577 GCA_965366515.1 uncultured Gammaproteobacteria bacterium
AGCCTGACCCGACAGGGAGTGCCAGACTTGAAGCTGGAAGCGGTACTTGAAGGTATTCGGGACTCAGTTAACGGTCAAAGTCCAAAAGTCTCTGAAACAGAGGTGCAACAATCAGCAGCTCGTATACAGGAGCGTCAGGAGGCTGAGTTAGCTGTCTTGGCAGAGGAAAATGGTGCTAAAGGCGTTGAGTTTCTAGCAGAAAACGGCGTGCGCGAAGGTATTGTTACTACAGATTCCGGGTTACAGTATGAAGTGTTGAAAGAAGGCGAGGGCGAGTCGCCAACTGCAGAGAGCATCGTACGCACTCATTATCACGGTACTTTGATTGATGGTACGGTGTTTGACAGCTCGGTTGATCGAGGCGAGCCAACCCAGTTTGCCGTCAATCAGGTAATTCCCGGTTGGACTGAAGCTTTACAGCTAATGAAAGTAGGAGGGAAAATGCGTATCTTCGTTCCTGCTAATCTGGCCTATGGAGAGCAAAGTCCCGGCCCTGCTATTCCGCCTAACTCAACTTTGATTTTTGATGTAGAATTGGTAGAAATAGTCAATAAAACCAATAATGAAGGCGCATAATCTAAAGTAGATTGCAACTTATGATTAAAGCAAAACTCAATCAAGGGCTGCTCGGTTTTTTGCAGTCCTCGCCCACTCCATTTCATGCTGTTCAGGAAATGGCCGGTGTCCTTGAAAAGAAAGGCTACCGGAGGTTAGACGAGAAAGATCATTGGCAATTGGATACGGATGGTAAGTACTTCGTTACCCGTAATGATTCCGCTATTGTCGCTTTTAATCTGGCAAACAAGGATATTCGGCAAGCGGGCTTGAGAATGATCGGGGCGCATACTGACAGTCCCAGCCTTAAGGTGAAACCAGAGCCTGAGATCACCAGCAAAACCTATTGTCAGCTTGGTGTCGAAGTCTATGGTGGCGCGTTGTTAAATCCCTGGTTTGACCGGGATTTGTCTTTGGCGGGTCGTATAAGTTTTGCTGATGCCACAGGTGCGCTGAAAAGCACTCTGATAGATTTTAAAGAACCCATTGCGACTATTCCCAGTCTGGCAATTCACCTGGACCGCGAAGCCAATACCATAAAAAGCGTGAACGCACAGAAGGATCTACCGCTGGTTTTGGGGCTGGCTGGCAAAGAAGAATCCTGGAAATTTAGAGATCTGCTGGGTGATCAGCTTGTATCGCGAGGCATAGAGTTTCAGGAGGTTCTTGATTATGAACTCTATGCCTACGACACCCAGCCACCGGCCATCACCGGGTTGAAGCAGGAATTTATTGCCAGCGCCAGACTGGATAACCTGTTGAGCTGCTATGTGGGCCTTCAGGCTCTCATTGGTGCTGAATCTCAGGGGGCAGCGCAACCCGCTCTTCTGGTGTGTAATGATCACGAAGAGGTGGGAAGTGCTTCAACCTCAGGCGCTCAGGGCACATTGTTGAAATCCGTATTAACCCGGCTGGTGGCGGATTCAGCAGAACTGGACAGAATTATTGCCAACTCGTTGATGATCTCAGTCGATAATGCGCATGGTGTACATCCTAATTTTGCTGACAAACATGATGAGAATCATGGGCCCATATTCAACCAGGGTCGGGTGATCAAGGTTAACGCGTCCCAGCGGTATGCCAGTAACAGTGAAACCTGTGCGTTTTTCAGGCTGCTTTGTCACAACCAAAAGGTACCCGTGCAGTCGTTCGTGGTAAGGTCCGACCTGGGTTGCGGTAGCACCATCGGCCCCATTTCAGCGACCGAAATTGGCGTGCGTACCTTGGATGTGGGTGTGCCCACATTCGCTATGCATTCGATTAGAGAACTGGCCGGAACGGAAGATAGCTGGTATCTGCTCAAAGCACTCACCGCCTTTTATCAAGCGGCTGGTTTAAGCGGAACGGGCTGTGTCTGAACCGCTTGAGCAGTCATCTCCTCGTTATGGAGTGCTGCTGGTCAATCTGGGTACGCCGGACCAGCCAACGCCCTCAGCGGTCAGGCGCTATTTGCGCGAATTTTTGTCGGATCCCAGAGTCATCGATACACCACGGCTGGTCTGGTGGGTGATCCTCAATGCGATTATTCTGGTGGTTCGACCGTCCAGGGTTGCCAAACTTTATCAGTCGGTCTGGACTGATCAGGGCTCACCCCTGCTAGCGATTGGCAAACGCCAGGTGGCGGCATTGTGCGCTGAGTTGGAACGAAGGCAGGGGTACCCTGTGCCGGTTGCCCTGGCGATGACCTATGGTAACCCCTCCATTAAAGATGAAATAGCAGGTTTGCAGGCTCAGGGTTGTCAGCGAATTTTGGTGTTGCCGCTCTATCCCCAGTACTCAGGGACAACAACCGCTGCGATATTTGATGCGATAGCCAAGGCGCTCAGGTCGCAACCGGATTTGCCTGAGTTACGTTTTATCAATGATTACCATCTGGACACCGGCTATATAACCGCCCTGGCCGAGTCTGTGAAAGAGCAATGGCAAACAAAAGGGCGTTCAGAGCGCCTGCTGATCTCATTTCATGGCGTACCGGAACGCTACGTGGAGGCGGGCGATCCCTATGTGGGACAATGTCGGGCAACCGCACAAGATTTAGCAGAAGCGCTTGAACTCGATGACGGGCAATGGCTATGCAGTTTTCAATCGAGATTTGGGCCTGCCGAGTGGGTTAAGCCCTATACCGATAAAACCCTGCAGCAGTGGGGTGCAGAGGGCGTATCGAGTGTGGATGTAATCTGTCCGGCATTTGCCGCAGATTGTCTCGAAACGCTGGAAGAGATCAAAATCCAGAATCGGGATTTCTTTCTGGAGGCTGGCGGAAAAGCGTATCACTATATTACTGCACTTAATGATCGACCAGATTTTATCCATTGTTTAGCGCAATTGGTTGAAAGAAATACCGGAGGCTGGTGATGCGCAGTTACGATTGGATCTATCAACATGCCCTTGCTCAGAAAGGAACACCGGAGCAACTGGAAAGTCTGCTCCCTACACCTAAAACGGATCAACAACTGGTTGCAGTGACGGATGATCGATACCTGTCAGAGATGTCGCGTCGAGTGTTTCGTGCTGGTCTCAAGCACGAAATGGTGGATAAAAAATGGCCGGCCTTTGAGGAGGTTTTTTTTGGTTTTGATCCCAATAAACTGATACTCATGAGTGATGAAGCGTTGGAGAACACGCTTCAGGATAAACGTATTATCCGGCATTGGGGAAAAATCAAATCTATCAGGCATAACGCGCTGATGGTGATAGAGCTGGCGCGCGAACAGGAAAGTTTTGGTCAGTTTCTGGCGCAGTGGTCGGGCAGCGATATTACTGGTCTGTGGAAACTGCTGGCAAAAAGAGGAAAGCAGCTCGGTGGCAACTCCGGCCCCTATTTTTTAAGGATGGTGGGCAAAGACACCTTCGTGCTGACTGGCGATGTCGTGGCGGCATTGATTGCGCAGGGGATCATTGATAAAAAACCAACCAGCCAGGCAGATTTGCAACAGGTTCAGTCCGCCTTCAATCATTGGCAAGCGCAGAGCGGCCGCCCGCTTTGTCAGATCAGCCGCATGTTAGCCTTCTGTGTCGGTTA
>CBDUGR010000341.1:0-3575 GCA_965366515.1 uncultured Gammaproteobacteria bacterium
CACCCGGATGGTGCAAATAACATGCTTATCACAGAAAGCGGTAAATTGATTGCTCATCCAAATTACATGGAACAGATCACTAACAGCAAAGACGGCCTGGATATCTTGAACCGGGGAGATAGTAACCTGAAAAGCATCTACAGGCTGGTTAATAGCTCGTTTACTCAATCGCCAAACTCAAAAAAATGGAGTACTAGCGATATAGAGCCACACATAATTGAGGATACGGATAACGAGCGATATCTGGTGGCGACTCCAATGGCTAACATGGGCTGGCTACTCATCACTGAATACCCCAAGCAATTAATTTCTCAGCTGGCTTTTAGTTCATCACGGACGGTACTCCTGCTGGGCGCGGCATTATTGTTGATTGAGTTGATTGTTCTATTCACCGTCATTCGTAGAAAAGTTTCCTTTCCGCTTAATAATCTAGGGATAGCAGCACATCATTGGGGTAGCAAGGACAAACAATTCTCCTTAGATCAATATCGACAAAGAGAAGATGAGATTGGCGACCTGACCCGTAATTTCCTTGATTTGCAAAACACCGTTAACTATCAATTTAAAAGTCTACGTGAAGAAATTGAAAGGAGAAAATCGGTTGAGCAAGACTTGGAAAAACAAAGCCAGGAATTAAGTTCACTGAACGATAATCTCGACCTTCAGTTTAAAGAGCGTACCAAAGATCTCGAACTGGAAGCCAGAGAGCACCGTTTGCTGGGTGCTGCAATAGAACATGCTGCTGAATCGATCATGATTGCCAACCACAAATTTGAAATCGAATATGTCAACCAGGCGTTCGAGCGCATTTCCGGGTATACGGGCCAGGAAGTCATTGGCAGAACACCCATGGCGTTAAATCGATTCCGCGGAGATCAGGCAACACAAAATGCCATACTGAGTTCCCTGCAAAAGGGCGTCATCTGGAGCGGACAAGTCAGTAATACAACCAAGCAGGGTGAAGTGCGCAATGAAGAAGCCACTATGTCTCCAATGCGAAACAGTGCAGGAGAAATTACCCACTACATCGAAGTAAAAAGAGATATCACAGAAAAATTAGAGTTGGAACAGCAGCTTAACAACGCGCACAAACTGGAAGCCATTGGCCAACTGGCCGCAGGAATTGCGCATGAAATCAATACGCCTGCCCAGTTTATCGGCGACAATATCCGATTTCTTAAAGACGCCTATGATGATTTTGAAGATATGTTCAATCGCTTGCAACAACTACCTGAAATCGGGCACAAAGCCTACATTGAGAATGTCATCGAAGAGACCGATATGGCCTATCTTAGCCAGGAAATTCCAGGCGCGATCGAACAATCTCTTGAGGGCGTCGAACGCATCACCCGCATCGTAGGGGCCATGAAAGAGTTTGCTCACCCATCCAGGGCGAAAACATTAACCGACCTTAATCAGACAATAAAGAATACTATTACTGTTACCCTGAGTGAGTGGCGCTATGTAGCAGACATGAAGACAGATTTTGCAGAGGATCTTCCCAGCGTTAACTGCCAGCAGGGCGAAATTAATCAGGTTTTGCTTAATATTATTATTAATGCGGCGCATGCGATAGCCGAAGCCCATGATAAGGGCGAAAAAGGCACGATCGCCATCAGCACTTCTTATCAAAGTGAGTTGATCAAAATCAAAATCAGTGACGACGGAATTGGCATGTCAGAAGAGGTTAAAGCACGAATATTTGAGCCCTTTTTCACGACCAAGGAGGTGGGAAAAGGTGTCGGACAGGGACTCAACATGGTCTACAAAGTGATCGTGACCAACCACGGCGGCAACATTCAGGTGGAGAGCGAACCAGGCAAAGGTACTCGTTTTACGATAAGCCTACCCGTCGAAAATAACGAGGCAAGCATTGCCTCCTAAGGCGTTACGCCCAAGAAGATACAATCAAACAGATTAAATACGATTACTTGAAAGTTCCCCTGCAACCATAGGTTGCCAGCATCAGCGCAGGATAATGCGCCACCATATAAACAGCCACTGCAACTACCGGTATACTCCCCAATTCATAACCAAGTAACAGCCAGATCAGACTGGCAAGAATGGTAATAGTCCAGCGCAGATGCCCATACCACAGAACAACCCTACCCGGCAGCCTGTGTTCCAATTTTTGTTCAGCCACAACCAACCCCATTATTGATTCCCTTTAGGTTTACTCTAGATCTAGTAATTAGATAGCTAGACTAGCTCCCATTTCCTTAACCAAAGCTGAACGGTAGCCGTGTGATTTCATTGAACAGCGGTAAAACCAATTTACATTCCTCAGCGCTTGCAGCAATATAATTATGAATCTGGTAATACATCCCTGTTCCTCTTGCACAAGCACACCGCTTTTAGCAACAAGCGGAACGGTCTGAGAAAGGAGTATTGTGTGAACAGAGCAATTCGGGCTCTCGTGATAACGCTGAGTTCATTTTTATTTGTCTCCTGCAGCGTAAATCCTGTCACGGGTAAAAACGAGCTTTCACTGATCTCCGGCGCGCAGGAAATAGCCATTGGCGAGCAGAACTATGCGCCTTCCCAGCAAGCTCAGGGAGGACGCTACTATATCGAC
Source organism: uncultured Gammaproteobacteria bacterium (assembly GCA_965366515.1). GTDB lineage: Bacteria > Pseudomonadota > Gammaproteobacteria > Pseudomonadales > IMCC2047 > JAJFKB01. The sequence goes on from CBDUGR010000341.1 coordinate 2,576, forward strand.
CCCGAGGTTGGCGCTTACGTTGCTGAGGTGGGTAATAAACTTGCCGCGGTAAGCGACCGTCCGGATTTACCCTATGAATTCGTTGTACTAAACAATTCAGTACCCAACGCGTGGGCGCTGCCAGGGGGGAAAATTGCGATTAACCGAGGCCTGCTGACACACCTGGAAGATGAATCGGAGCTGGCTGCTGTATTGGGGCATGAGATCGTGCACGCCGCCGCCCGTCATAGTGCTGCCCAGATGACGCGCGGAACTTTAATAGGAGTCGGTGCTCAGATTCTCGCCATTTCTCTGGCTGATAGCAGTTATAGCCCGCTGGCCAACACAGCCATTCAAATCGGTTCTGCCGCATGGATGGCCCGCTATGGTCGCTCTGCGGAATTGGAGTCCGATGCCTATGGCATGGAGTATATGTCACACGCCGGGTACGATCCGCAGGGCGCAGTCAAGTTGCAGCAGACTTTCGTAAAACTTAGCGAAGGCAAGCAAACGGACTTTATCAGCGGATTATTTGCTAGCCATCCACCCTCACAGGATCGTGTAGATGCCAATAGAGAAAGGGCTCTTTCTCTGCCTTCTGGCGAGAACTACGCAAACCGTTATCAGGCGAAAATCAAACAAATTAAAAAAGATGAACCCGCTTACAAAGCCCAGGAAGAAGCCATCAAGGCACTAAAGAAAAAAAATTCAACCGCTGCACTTAAACATCTTGACCGAGCGATCAGCATCCAACCGGCTGATGGCTACTTTTGGGAGCTGCGTGGACATGCCCACAAAATGCAAAAAAACTATCCGCTAGCCGAGAAAGATTTTACGACTGCGATAACTAAGAACCCTGAGTTTTTTAGCCACTATCTGGTGCGAGGCATGCTCAGGTATGAACATGGAAGCAAAAGCGATGCTAGATCTGATTTACAGAAAAGTCATCAGCTTTTACCAACGCAAGCAGCCAGCTTTTTACTCGGGGAACTGTCCTTAGCCGATAATGATCAGAGCCAGG
>CBDUGR010000342.1:0-3572 GCA_965366515.1 uncultured Gammaproteobacteria bacterium
GGCCTGCCCGGCGTGTTTCCTCCTTTGAAAGATCGGTTGGCACCTATTGCGAGTCTGCCTGACGGACGGGAATATCTGGTGCTGGTGGTTAGTCGTGGTTTGGCGGGGCCGATTACTGTGGCGGACGTCCCTTACTTCGGGATGATGCCGGGGCAGGGTGGAGCGCTGGATAGTGCAGCAACCGCTAAAATTTTGAATTTCGTGGCGACAGAGCTTAATGTCAGCGCCGCTGGCTGGCAGCCATTCACGGCAGAAGAGGTGGACCGGGTGCTTGCCAAAAATGCGGATGCTGACGTCAATCAAGTATTGAACCTAAGGCAGGCGTTATTCGCCCAGAATCCGGAGTTACAGTAATGCGTTCAGTTCAGATTTTTCTGTGTGCACTGATATTTTCAGCATTTTCAGTATTTGCAAATGCTTCAAATGAGTCGGATTCAAATGCACAGGCTCGTGAAGATTACATAATGAATTGCCAGGGTTGCCATTCCCCAACAGGTGCCGGGAACGGTGATGTTCCAGCAATGGACAACTATATTGGGCATTTTTTTAAGATAGATGGTGGGCGAGAATTTTTAGTGCAAGTGCCTGGTGCTGCAAATGCCGCACTGGACGATAAACGCCTTGCAACTATGTTGAACTGGATGATCGCTGAATTCGGTGGAGACAGCCTTCCCGCGAATTTCAAGCCTTACAGCACAGAAGAGGTAGGCTCGCTACGAGTCAATGCACTGACGGAGGTTAGTAACCTTCGAGGTAAACTGGTGGACCAGATTGACCAGGTGCTAGCGCAGTCAAATTAACCCGAGTAGCACCTGTGTCAGGCACTAACAGGTAATCAGGGAAAGAAACTCGCTGCGTGTAGCGACACTGTTTCTGAAAGCTCCAAGCATAGCGGAAGTTTTCATGAGCGAGTTTTGCTTCTCAACACCTCGCATCATCATACACATATGCTGTGCTTCTATGATAACCGCAACGCCCTTAGCCTTGGTGACCTGCTGTATGGTTTCAGCGATCTCCTGGGTTAATTTCTCCTGAATCTGCAGGCGGCGGGCAAACATATCAACGACCCGTGCCACTTTGGAAAGCCCTAAAACTTTACCATTGGGAATGTAGGCGACATGACATTTGCCAATGAAGGGTAGCAAATGGTGCTCGCACAGAGAGTAGAGTTCAATATTCTCGACAATGACCATTTCGTCGCTGTTAGATTCAAACAGCGCCCCGTTGACGACATCCTCAATATTCTGGCGGTAGCCACGATTTAAAAACTCAAAGGCTTTTGCCGCTCGTGCCGGCGTATCTTTTAACCCATCGCGCTCTAGATCTTCGCCTATTAGCTCGATGATTTTTGCGAATTGCTGTTCCATCGGTTTGTTGCTCTGTTAAAAATACTAACCCTACGATAAGCATTTATTGAGGTAAAGAAATTTATAGACTTTATCTATTATAAGCCTTTTATTTAGCGGGATATTTTTACTCGGATTGGGTAGAATTGGTCGATTAAAGAATGCAAAAAGCGATTGGGCCCGACTCTACCATGCAATCTAAATCTCCAATAAATGAACTAATTACAATTCGAGACTATATCCGCTGGGCAGCCAGTCGTTTTAATCAGGAGCAGGTATTTTTTGGGCATGGCTCCGATAATGCGTGGGATGAGGCTATTTACCTGGTGTTGAGCTGTTTGCATTTGCCCTGGGATGTGGATTCGGCGGCGATGGACGCCAGATTGACGATGGAGGAGAGAAAACGTATTAGTATGGTCGTTGATCGCAGGATAACAGAACGAATCCCCCTTGCTTATCTCACTAACGAAGCCTGGTTTGCAGGCATTCCCTTTTATGTGGATGAGCGCGTGCTGGTTCCTCGTTCACCCATCGCAGAACTGATCGAAAGAGGCTTTACACCTTGGCTATGCGGAGATGAAGTTAAGAATATCCTGGATTTGTGCTGTGGCAGTGGCTGTATTGGTATAGGTTGTGCGGCAGCGTTTCCAGAGGCGCAGATTGATTTAGCCGATATCTCTGAAGAAGCGTTGGCGGTGGCGCAAATCGATGTTGATAAGCATCATTTGAGTCGGCGCGTTCAGGTGCGCCAATCCGATCTTTTCGCAAACCTGGGAGAGAAAGAATACGACCTCATTGTTTCAAACCCGCCTTATGTCGATGCTCAGGATCTGGCTACCATGCCTGAAGAATATCAGCATGAGCCAGAACTTGGGCTCAGTTCGGGAGCTGATGGTCTCGATTGTATCAAGGCCATAATGAGAAGCGCCGGGCGGTATCTTTCAGAGTACGGTATTCTGGTGGCAGAGGTCGGCAACAGTGAAGCTGCATTGCGTGAACAGTATGAAAAGGTGCCGTTTCTATGGCTCGATTTTGAGAAAGGTGGTCACGGAGTCTTTGTGTTGACAAAGGCGCAGCTGCTGCAGCATCAAAGCCTGTTTTAGACAGCTTCGTTTGAGATGGTCTTTTGCAGTCCATACATTTTATTAATTGGTTTATATTTTAGGTAATAACAGCATTATGTCTGGCAACACGATTGGAAAACTCTTCAGCGTAACAGGTTTTGGTGAAAGTCATGGGCCTGCACTTGGATGTATCGTCGATGGCTGCCCTCCAGGCCTTGAAATATCCGAGGCAGATCTACAAAAAGATCTGGATCGGCGAAAGCCAGGTACCTCGCGTTTTACGACGCAAAGAAGAGAGGCGGATGAGGTAAGAATTCTATCCGGCGTATTTGAGGGTAAAACAACTGGAACGCCAATAGGGCTACTTATCGAAAATACCGATCAAAGGTCCAAGGATTATTCGCAGATAATGGATCGGTTTCGACCTGGACATGCAGACTATACCTATACACAAAAATATGGTTTTCGCGATTACCGGGGTGGTGGCAGAGCATCTGCCAGAGAAACCGCCATGCGCGTTGCAGCGGGTGCAATTGCAAAAAAGTATCTGCACGAGAAAATGGGTGTGCAGGTAAGAGGCTATCTGTCCCAGCTTGGGCCGATCAGTATTGCTAAGGTTGATTGGGATCTGGTGAACACCAATCCTTTCTTCTGTCCGGATGCTGATAAAATAGAGGCGCTGGAGCAGTATATGGATGCATTGCGTAAAGAGGGTAATTCGGTCGGTGCGAAAATTACCGTGACAGCGACGGGGATGCCTGCAGGGCTGGGCGAGCCGATTTTTGACCGATTGGATGCAGAAATTGCACATGCGTTGATGAGTATCAATGCGGTCAAAGGTGTGGAGTTGGGTGCCGGATTTGCCTGTGTTGAACAAAAGGGCACTGAACATCGAGATGAAATTACGCCCCAAGGATTTTTGTCTAATAATGCAGGTGGTGTACTGGGCGGTATCTCCACAGGTCAGGATATCGTTGCGCACATTGCCCTCAAACCGACTTCTAGTATTCTAATTCCTGGAAAAACAGTTAATCTGGAGGGCGACCCGGTCGAAGTAATCACCAAGGGGCGCCATGATCCCTGTGTAGGTATTCGTGGAACACCCATCGCCGAAGCCATGCTGGCGATAGTGTTGATGGATCATTACCTGCGGCACAGGGCG
>CBDUGR010000343.1:0-3500 GCA_965366515.1 uncultured Gammaproteobacteria bacterium
ACCCCTATAATTCGGTATCATCTGTTTACCATCAGTCGCTCTAAATAATGGAACAACTTCGGATGGTGTATAACCCAGCCGCCAACGTATCCGATACTGCTGCCGAGTATGATATCTAACAGCCGCATTAAAATCAGTTGTCCGGTATCGGCAGACGCCAGCGAGGCCTCCGCAAAGATCACCGTCAGGGGCGTAATAAAGATTACGGCCAAACCATAATTACGTGTGATCAGAACCTCTATCAGGAAGCTCAACAGCATGATTAACGCTGCCAGTTCCCAGATGCCCGGCGAAAGAGAAAATATCACCCAGGTCACTCCCATACCAATGATTGTGCCGAAAATTCTTTGCACATTGCGGTGCCAGATTGCACGGAAGGTGGCACCTTGCATAATCGCTGCGGTGGATACCGGAACCCAGTACGGGTTTTGCAGATTTACAAGCAGTGCAAAAAGATAACCTCCACCTACAAACAGACCGATCACCGCTGCCTCCAGAATAATCGCCGCAATACGATGATCTTCTGCCTCAACAGGCACGACAGCACTTTTTTTCAAGAAGTGTTGTTGAACAACACTGTAACCAAGCGCTAGCAAACAGGCTCCCATGCAGCCAAACAGCAGGATCCCGGTTCTTTCCGCAGCCAGAGTCAAGTCAAAGGGCAATATTTTGGCCAAACATGCCACCAGAATGAAAAAGAAACTTCCCGGTGGCGGTACTGAGAAGAACCGGCAAATTAAGGTCGCCAAAAAAACAGTGAGCGCCAGGCTAATGGCCGACAGGTAGGGATCAAAACTAGTCAGCAACCCCACTGAAAAGCTGACAGTAAAACCGAACGAGCAAACTGCTAACGTCATCATTCGGTGGGCAATTTGAGTTTGCCGCATATACAAAATAACCATGCCACCCATGCTGGCAAGCAAAGCGGTGACGAACTGATCAAGCCATGCACCGATAAATGCGGGCGCTCCCACAGACAGTGCCACTACTGCCAAAATTCCCCAGGGGCGCTTGATGTCGCTCAACGTCAGCAGCGGCCTGATCTGATTCCACAGTCGTAACCGCAGGTTTGAAGGAGGTTCAGGTTTTAGCAAGGACAGTCCTTAAATAGTTAACTAATAGCTGTGCGGTATAGCGTAACAGGGTCATATATGACCCCAGTCCGCCATTCTTTTTAATTCCATCAATCCAATTAAACAAATAATCCGGCGGTATAGCCTGAAGACCAGGCCCACTGAAAATTGAATCCGCCTAAATGACCGGTAACATCCAATACTTCACCGATAAAATATAAACCAGGCTGTTGCTTGGCTTCCATGGTTTTCGAACTGATACAGTCGGTATCAATACCACCAAGGGTTACTTCGGCCGTTCGATAGCCCTCTGTAGCAGAGGGCTTCAATTCCCAATGATTAATTTGATCACCAATTGAAAGTAGCTGTTTATCGCTAAATTCCGCCAACGGTTTATTGGAAGATTCTGGCCACCAAAGCATTTGTAATTCGTTACTCAGCGATTTTGGTAGATATTGGTTTAATAGGGTTTTGAGAAGACTTTTACCGTTGTGCTGTTTGGCGCTTTTCAGCCACTCACTCGCACTGATATTTGGCAGCAGGTTGATGATGATGGGGTTTCCGGGATGCCAATAGTTGGATATCTGTAGTATTGCCGGGCCACTTAAACCGCGGTGCGTAAATAGGATATTCTCGGCAAAGCTTTGGCCATTGCAGCTGACTTCTGCTGACACGGCTAATCCAGACAAACGCTCGCAGATGGATTTCATGTGATCGCTGAACATAAAAGGTACTAAGCCCGCTCGACGCTCTATAACTGGCAACGCAAATTGCTGGGCGATATCGTAACCTATTCCACTGCCGCCTAGGGTAGGAATTGAAAGAGCGCCAGTGGCGACCACTAATGATTGGCACTCAAAGCTAAGCCGGTTTTTTTCACGAAGCAGGTTTATCTGATAATGGTTGTTCTGCGTTTCATCTTTTTCGGAGTCGTTCTCCTGCGCCAAGGCCTTGATCATCTGAACTTCGCAATGCGTTTTAATTTCTACGCCTGCCGAGTGACACTCTTTCAGCAACATATTCAAAAGTTCTTTGGCTGAACCTTTACAAAATAACTGGCCGTGGCTGCGTTCTTCATATTCGATGCCATGCCGTTCCACCAGGGCTATAAAATCCCATTGCGTATAACGGGTTAGCGCTGATTTGCAAAAATGGGGGTTGCTGGAAATAAAGTTTTCAGCGGTAACAAATTGGTTGGTGAAATTACAACGGCCACCGCCAGACATGAGAATTTTTTTGCCAATTTTATTGGCCTTTTCTAATACCAAGACACGTCGGCCACGCTGGGCCGCTGTGAAGGCGCAGAATAACCCGGCAGCACCTGCGCCCAGGATAATGACATCGTAATTTGTTGAAGTTTGTCTCACGGATTACCGATCAGCTAAAATGGGTGGGCATTTTAGCTTTTTTTAAAAGAGTACGGGTATTTTTTATCAAACTCTGCTTTTGCTTAGTAACTCTTTGGTTAAAAGTTATCAATGGAATTAACTTTAATAAAAGTAAGGGTGGTAAAATGCTATGAATAATAAATCTGCCGTTGCGTTACTGTTAGTCTTCACTGTGGTTGTGATTCCGCCACTTGTATTCATCTTTGTGGCCCTCTTAGAGAGTATGTCGTTTGCGGATACCCTGTTTGCGTTATCGGAGCAATACATTTCGCGTCGCCAGAATCTTTTGGTTTGCGGGTTACTAGGCCTTTTCCCTTTAGCTTTGATGGGATGTACATTATGGGCGCATCGTCGTTTTGGTGGAGATCAGTCATTCAGACCAGCGCTGCTAATGGGTGGCTTTATTCCCATCATTCTCATATTGCTCTGGGCAAATATTGAATACTGGCCTGATTTCCTGCCATCGCGAGTCTATCCAGGGTTTCCCCATGGATTGGAGTTGATGTTGGCCCCTATTTTTTTTGCACCTGTGGGCATGTTGCTCGGTATGTTGGTGGTACGTATTGGTCTTGGCAGGCGCACCTAAACACTAGCGTTATTTTTCTTGATCAATGAGAGTTATAGATCGCTATAAATCAATGTGATATTCATTATATTTTGAAGGATTGCCGCTTAAAAAGGTATCCTAGTGGGTGGATAGTCATATGGATGTTGCGAAGATAACTTAGGCTTACCAAGGGGCAGGTTTTTATTATTGGTTTGTTTGGCAGGATTGCCGAAGTTATTGGGGAATAGAGCGGCAATGTTTTGCAGGCGGTAAAGTCTTTGGGGCGCATCGGCCTCATGAGTATTTGGGAGAGACAATGGGTAGTAAAATTAAGGTGGAGAATCCTCTGGTTATCTTGCATGGGGATGAGATGGCTCAGGTTGCATTTGAGAAAATGCTGGAAAAATTTGTAACTGCGAAATTAGATATCGATTTGGTTGAAATTGACCTGACCGCGGAGAACCGCTTGGTAACCAACGGGCGAGCCGTGAC
>CBDUGR010000344.1:0-3494 GCA_965366515.1 uncultured Gammaproteobacteria bacterium
CCAAGTTGTGGGAATTTATCGCCGACGATCCGCGGGAAGCTAATACCGAGGGTGGAATTTTTCCGGCTATTTATGGCACGGTATTAATGGTTATCCTGATGTCCATCTTTGTCACCCCCTTTGGCGTGGTGGCAGCTGTTTATCTAAGGGAGTACGCCAAACAAGGATTAATTACCCGTATCGTACGGATTGCTGTGAACAATCTTGCCGGTGTGCCTTCTATTGTTTATGGCGTGTTTGGCCTGGGCTTTTTTGTTTATTTCCTGGGTGAGGAGATCGACAAAATTTTCTTCCCGGAAGCCTTTCCTTCACCAACTTTCGGCACGCCGGGGCTTATGTGGGCATCTATTACGCTAGCCTTACTTACCGTGCCGGTTGTCATCGTTGCGACAGAGGAAGGATTGGCGCGTATTCCACGATCAGTACGTGAGGGCAGTCTCGCGCTTGGGGCAACTAAATTTGAAACCCTTTGGCGGGTGGTTCTGCCTATGTCCAGTCCGGCGATGATGACAGGATTAATTCTCGCGGTAGCGCGCGCGGCCGGAGAAGTTGCGCCGTTGATGCTGGTTGGTGTGGTAAAATTGGCGCCCTCTTTACCGCTGGACGGGAACTACCCTTACCTGCATTTGGATCAGAAATTTATGCATCTTGGCTTTCATATTTACGATGTTGGATTTCAAAGCCCCAACGTCGAAGCTGCACGACCATTGGTTTACGCGACGGCCTTTTTGTTGGTGGCGGTTATTGCGGTGTTAAATTTCAGCGCGGTTTCAATACGCAATCATTTGCGCGAAAAATACAAGTCGTTGGAAGTTTAAGGAATGGTTTAGAGGATTAGCCGGTTATGAGTGAAACGATAGTTTCAGAAAAGAATAAAGCCAATACAGAGCATACGAAATCCCACGCTATCGATTTGTCGGCGTTGGATCGGCAGGTGCAATCGCTCAATATAGAGCAGGAAGCATTGGCGCTTCGGGTTGAGGATTTGAATCTTTTCTATAGTGATAAACAGGCGTTGTTTAATATTGGGTTAGATATTCCCAAGCAACGCGTTACGGCTTTCATTGGGCCAAGTGGTTGTGGTAAATCCACTTTGCTACGTTGTTTTAACCGTATGAATGATCTGGTGGATGGTTGTCGTATTGAAGGAGAGATAGCCCTTGATGAAAACAATATTTATGATAAAAATGTAGAGGTTGCGGAGCTGCGTCGACGTATCGGAATGGTGTTTCAGAAGCCCAACCCATTCCCGAAAAGCATTTATGAAAATGTTGCCTATGGTTTGAGAATCCAGGGTATTTCGAAAAAACGTATTCTGGATGACACAGTAGAGTGGGCGCTCAAGGGGGCCGCCCTTTGGGAAGAGGTGAAGGATCGTTTGTATGACAACGCCTTGGGTTTATCCGGCGGTCAGCAACAACGGTTGGTGATAGCGCGTACCATTGCAGTAGAACCGGAAGTGCTGTTATTGGATGAGCCGGCGTCTGCGTTGGATCCTATTTCTACATTGAAAATTGAAGAGTTAATTTACGAACTCAAATCCAAATATACCATCGTAATCGTGACACACAATATGCAGCAGGCGGCACGAGTATCTGACTACACAGCCTTTATGTATATGGGGAAAATGATTGAATTTGGTGATACCGACACTCTTTTTACCAACCCGAACAAGAAGGCAACGGAAGATTATATTACCGGGCGTTACGGGTAGAATTATGACAACTGGGTAAATTCTAAAAATAGTGATTTTTGCGTGAGTACAAGGAAGCACCGAACGCAAAACCGGAGTGTATAAGGCATACATGAGCCCCTTTTTTTCAAGAAAAGGAGCACTGAGCTGATGCCGTAATCGCGGAAAAAGCGCATTTTTAGATATACCCAACAGCAAAATCTGGAGAATACCATGGCCGTTAATAAAGACACGTACTCCCATCATATCTCGCAGCAGTTTAATGATGAGCTGGAGGATGTAAAAAGCCGCATGCTGGAAATGGGCGGCCAGGCGGAACGTCAGTTGGATGACGCGATACACGCCCTGATCGAGGCGAATAGTGAGCTGGCGGTTCAGGTATGCGAGAAAGATAGGCAGGTGAATCGTATGGAGGTCGATATTGACGAAGAGTGCACCCGCATTCTGGCGCGCCGGCAGCCGGCGGCGAGCGATCTTAGGCTCGTTATGGCGATCAGTAAGGCAATCACCGATCTGGAGCGTGTGGGTGATGAGTCGAAGCGTATCGCCAAACTGGCGATTCAACTTTCTGAAAATGGAGCGGCCCCCAAAGGTTATTTGGAAGTTCGCCACATTAGCGAAAAAGTGCGGCAGATGCTGCATATGGCGTTGGATGCGTTTGCGCGATTTGACGTCACTATTGCGCTTGAGGTTGCGCGAGCAGATAAGGACGTGGACTTGGAGTACGCCACTTCAATGCGCGAGCTTATTACCTATATGATGGAGGATCCGCGCAGTATTGGTCGAGTCATACATGTAATTTGGGCTTTACGCTCATTGGAGCGGGTGGGTGATCATGCGCGTAATATTGCTGAGCAGGTTATCTATTTGGTTAAGGGTACCGATGTGCGACATGTAAGCTATGAGCAAATGGCGGCACAGGCTCAAAGCGAGTAGCCTGGATTATTGCTCTTCATTGATCTTTCGCGCCAAGGATGCGTAATGGTACCGGCGCATCTTTATCCTGAGTGCTCTCCGATGAACTATCGCAACTGCTACTGCTGTCGCAGCTAGAGCATGAGCTATCGGTCGCTAGTGGTTCGTGGCCTGTCTTCTGGTAGTCGTCGTTCCATTCGATCACCTCCTGCTTAACTTCGGCAGCGGGAAACGGTGCGATCAATCCCATAATGCCAAGGTTTTCGTGAACCTGGAATGTACGATCTTTGTAGGAGACGATATCCCCAATCGCAAAGTCATACATTTTTCGCTCTGACATATCTGATACCTCACTCGGGTTATTGATTATCCCTGTAGTCTTGAGCCTTTATTCGACCATCATATTTGCAGCGGTTTGTTTTGTAAATAAACCGGGTCCTTAAAAAAGCGTGCTTTGGATGTATGCCCGGAGTCCAATATTTTGTCGGTGCTGGATTCTGCTTTCATTGCATTGCACGTTGCCAAATCAATTTATTGGTGGAATTGTCATCGATTGGTTTGTAATATTCAATATAATATGTAACCCTTACATAATTAAAGGGTGAGTATGGAGGAGTGCAAAAGGGTTGCGCAATGTTAAATAATGTGCGATTCCTGAAGTAGTTAAATGACAGCAAAAAGAGCGATTGCAGACAAAAATAGCAGGGCAAGCGTGAGGCCTGGATCAAAAGAGGTAAAGCAGGTGCCTATTGAATCAGGGATTCTTACCGATTTGGTTGGGTACCAATTGCGCAGGTCTCAAACTGCACTTTTTCACAATTTTGCTAAAAAGTTGGGAGAGTCCAATTTGACCCCGGGTCAATTTGGGTTGCTGGTAAAGATAAAA
>CBDUGR010000345.1:0-3492 GCA_965366515.1 uncultured Gammaproteobacteria bacterium
GCCTTTGGACTATGGGGACTATTTGTCGGTCAGGTCAATATGGGCGTAGCTATGGTTATGACGATGACTTTGGGGATCGTGGTAGATGATACAGTTCACTTTGTGACCAAATACCTAAGAGCCCGCAGGGAGCATCATTTGAGCAGTCCAGATGCGGTGCGTTATGCATTTAACACTGTTGGTCAGGCGCTAGTCGTGACCAGCCTCGCGTTGGTCATAGGCTTTGCGATTATGGCGCAGTCTGGTTTTGCATTGAATGCGGATAGCTCAATGATAACCTTGATTGCTATACTACTGGCGTTAGTGATTGACTTCTTATTATTGCCACCGCTACTGATAATTCTTGATAGCAAAGAAGACGAACAGTGTCATGGAGCCGTACTTTGAGTAAGCAAGTGAATATTAAAACGGGTGTTGTTTTTGCAGGCTTCCTGTTGGTAATGAGCACTCTGGTCGGAGCCAGTGCAGAAACTCCCGAAGAAAAGGGGCTTGCGATAGCGCTTGAGGCAGAGAGGCGTGATCAGGGCTTCAGTGATAGCAGGGCTGACCTGAAAATGGTATTACGGAATAAGAGGGGGGAGGCTGCTATTCGGACGATGCGTTCAAAAATATTGGAAGTTTCGGAAGATGGTGATAAAAGTATTTTTGTTTTTGATGATCCACGAGACGTTAAGGGTACCGCGTTACTAACGTTTGCGCATAAATCCGGAGAGGATGATCAGTGGCTATATCTGCCTGCACTAAAGCGCGTTAAGCGCATCGCTTCAAAAAACAAATCCGGCCCTTTTATGGGAAGTGAATTTGCCTATGAAGACATGTCTTCACAGGAGGTTGAGAAATATGAGTACAGATATCTACGCGAGGAAGTAGTGGATGGACGAGCTATGTTTGTCATCGAGCAATTTCCAGTTGATAAGAAATCGGGTTACACACGCCAAATTATCTGGATTGGTAAAGAACACTATCGCCCCTTCAGGGTAGACTATTATGATCGTAAACATACGCACCTAAAAACGCTCACGTTTTTAGACTATAAACGCTATCTGGATAAATATTGGCGGGCACAAAGAATGGATATGGAAAACCATCAAACAGGGAAGAGTACCACACTGGAATGGGGCGAATTTATTTTTCGAAATGGGTATACTGACAGGGATTTTAATCGCAACAGCCTGGCCAAAACACGTTAGGGTAATTCACTTTTTAAAGTGTAGATTTCGCAATGTTAGGTTCTACCGGTCAAAAACGGGAATGGCACATTCGCCTGGTTGGGTTTAAGTTTAGCTTCAAGGCTTATATAACAACGATAAAATGGAATTCCAGAAAAGTGATTTCAGATAAACACCGCAAGATAAAACTGCTCTTATTGCCCCTGGCATCTTTGTTGTCCTGCTTTGCGATAGCACAGGGAGAGTGGTCAGGCAGCGTAAGTTTTGATACCCGTGTTTTTGCCTCAGATGCGTTATATGAAAACCAGGATGATCAAAATTTCTCCATCGCAATTGAGCCGGAATTCTACGTAGATTTAAAAGAAGGCGATCAGCGTGTCGTTTTCAGTCCCTTTTTTCGCTATGACGTTAACGATGATGAGCGCACCCACGCGGATCTCAGAGAGTTGTATTGGCGTGGAACCTTTGGTGATCTGGAAATTAAGGTGGGCGCTGTCAAAGTGTTTTGGGGAGTAACCGAATCACAGCATCTGGTTGATGTGATTAACCAGACCGACTTGGTTGAAAACATAGATGCGGAGGATAAGCTCGGGCAACCCATGATTAATTTGAGCTGGGTTAAAAACTGGGGAACTTTGGAGTTATTTGTCCTGCCATATTTTCGCGAACGCACGTTTGCCGGAGAAGACGGGCGTTTACGCAGCCGGTTTGTCGTTGATACCGATCATCCTTTGTACGAATCCGGTGCGGAGGAAAACCATACAGATTTTGCTGTTCGATGGAGTCACTGGATTGGCGACTGGGATATCGGGATTGCCCATTTTACAGGAACCAGCAGAGAACCCTTATTTATACCTGCTTTAGATAATGGGGTGGTCGTATTGTTGCCCTACTACCAACAAATAGATCAGACCAGTCTAGATCTTCAGGCGACAAAAGGTGATTGGTTATGGAAGCTGGAAGCGATATATAACCAAAATGACAGGGAAGATTATATTGCGTTTGTGGGAGGTTTTGAATTTACCATTGTGGGTGTAAACGATAGCGCATCGGATTTAGGTCTCCTGGTTGAATATCATTATGATGACCGGGATGAAAATGCCACGACAGCGTTTGAGAACGATATTTTTATTGGCGCGCGATGGGTGCTAAATGATGTGCAGAGTACTGAATTGTTGGTGGGAGCGATAGTAGATGCGGATTCCCAAGCGAGTTTTGCAAGTATAGAGGCGAGCCGGCGACTGGGGCAATCCTGGAAAGTAAGTTTGGAGGCGAGAGTTCTATCGAGTCTGGATAAACAAGAATTACTCTATGATTTACGAGATGATGATTATATAGAGCTACAAATTGCCCGGTATTTTTAATATCCGTTTGAGTATTTAGTCGGCTTTCGGTGGTGTAAAATCGTTAACTTGCTGTTTTGTATTCTAGCATTTGAGAGTCACCAAAGCTCTATTGCTTGCATGATAGCTGGAGTGGGATTGGTAAAGGTATATGCAAAGGAATAAGGGATGATGAATCATACACACATATCGAGGGTTGCCCTGTTATTTATGGTGTTAACTCTAAATGCTTGTCAGAAAGACCTTACAGATATTGAGCTTGTGCAGAGGGCAAAGGATTTTCAGGATAAAGGCGAGCTAATTAGCGCAACCATCGATCTAAAAAATGCAGCTGCCAAGAACCCCGAAAATCCTGAAGCTCGTTGGCTGCTGGGGAAACTACATGTTGAGCTAGGGAATGGTGAATCGGGAGAAAAAGAACTTAGAAAAGCAGTGCAACTAGGGATTGATTTTCGTAGCGTTGTGATACCGCTAGGAAAAGCAATCTATATGCAGGGGAAATACCAAAATGTTTTGGATGAGATTAAGGTTGAGTCTAATGATGCACCCTCCGTCAAGGCACGCATTTTAACTATTAAGGCCGATGCTTTGCGAGACATGGGGCAACTTGATTTTGCTCAAAAAGAATATCGGAAGGCCATTGAGCTCGATACTGAATATGTGGGTAGTTATGTTGGTCTTTCGCGTTTATATTTGAGGCAGGGTAACGGTGAACAGGCGCAGAACATTTTAGACCAGGCCAAAAGCATAGACTCAAAACATAAAGATGTTTTGTTGATGGAAGGAGATCTACACTACTTTTTGGGCCAATATGAAGAATCTCAGAATGCCTATAATACTGTGCTCGAGACTGATAGCAATCATTTATTGGCGAGACTGGGGTTGTCCTTATCGCTATTAGCCAAGAAAGAAGTTGAAGAAGCAGTAAAACATCTGGATAAGCTGTTACAAAAAGATCCACATCACCTTTATACCAACTA
>CBDUGR010000346.1:0-3463 GCA_965366515.1 uncultured Gammaproteobacteria bacterium
GAAAATAATAATGGACATCCACCAATTGAAAACAAAAATCCAGTATTTCGCATGTGTCGAGTGGTATTGGATTTTGAACTCTGATTTATAGGAAATCGTTGGTGTGAATGGCTAGAAATACAGGAATTCACGTTAAAGTCTCAATCTCAAGCCGAGGGGCAACCTGCACCGGGTCATGCATGTGATATTGGATTGTGTTGGGTCTGTGTGGTTATAGCTACCCGCTGGAAAACAACCGCTCACAGTGCCGAACACCTTGAGCCCAGTGCTGACCTAATTGCTTGCAGGCCTGGCGGACATGGTGGGCTTGTCCAATCAGTCGTCTGAAGGGACTTTCAAAATGTTGGGCGAGATACAGCCAGTGCTTTTGGTCCAAATGTAGTCGTGGCAGTATATCCGGAAGGTGTTCCGCAATGGCACCCCGTTTATCCTCGCGCAACTGCCTGCCGGTCCAGTCGACCAGCTCCAGATAATCAGTAAGGAGAAAGGGTAAACCCTTGGGCATCTCTGCACGCGGGTAACCCGCAAAGGGAAGCAGGTTGACGGGTTGTCCGTTTAGGTTGTTGGGCGTGTGTACGTTCTTTGCTTGCTGTATCTGTTTGATGCGCTGGCGTATCGATGTATAAGAGGATACCTCTGGTGTTTCTGCCATTTTGGCGCGAACAGGATTGAGATCGACATAAGCCATACAGGCCGCCAGGGCGGCTTCATCCAGCAACGCCTGACTCTTGAAGCGTCCCTCCCAGAACCGCCCGGAAGCGTTATCCTCCCGGTTGGCTTGGCGCGCGATCGGCTCATTCAGGCAGCGCATAAACCAGCTGATGGAAGTCAGGCGTTCGCGCCATAGCGAGATCTGTGTTTGTAATAACGCAGACTCTGCCTGGCTTGGTGGCTGTCCTTGAATAAAGCGCTGTGACAGTGCGGAACCGCGAAACAGGCGGTGCCAGCGATCAACCACCTCCAAATCGGACCAGGCGCTCGCTGTTTGCTGATCAATATGCAGGACCAGATGGTAATGATTGCTCATGATGGCATAGGCCGCGATATCAATCGCGAACAACTCGGCCAGATCCAGTAAGCGTGATTGAATCCAGCCACGACGGTGTTCATAGTTAGCCCCTGAAGCGGAATCTTCCCCGCACAGAAACGCACGGCGAACACAGCGAGAGACACAATGATAGTAAGGGGTGGTATCGAGTGAAATCAGCGACTTCCTGGGTCTTGGCATGGTGCAATCCTTTGCAGTAGCGAATGATGTATACAATTCTATTGAGCGAAGCGCCATGCGTCAATTTAATTTGTGGGTGTCCAGAATTGGGAACAGCTGGCCCTTTAACAACGTCGTTTTAGGCGGCCAATGGCGCTTTGTGGTGATCGCGGAGCCTTTCTCCTTGTTAGAGGCTGCCCAGATGTTCAGAGCCGGCTCGGATATCCATCAATCCTAAACAAAATTGATTAAAATCAAGTGATTATTCGCCTGTAAGAATCTTTTGCTAGATATTTGTCTTGGATATCAATATTCTTCGTTGGGAAATCAGGCTTCCATGGCGTTTTCAGACTATGTGCATTTGATAGGGGTGTACTGAGAGTATTTTGGTCTGGCTATCGGTAAGCTGAATATCAATACCAATATCAATAACTATAACGAATCATGTGCGGGAGATAATATTAATGCATCAAATTAACGTCGTTCTTTTAGCTCTAACGAGCATTTATCTGGTGTGTGGGATCTTTATCGGTTTGTCATTGAAAATGCTCCCACCAAGAATTGGTGGGTTGTTGCTACTGCTCGTTGGTGCGCTGCCGCACTGTATCTGTTTAGTGCTGGCGATTCAGGCCGGACACACAACGTCTGCGTGCGTGTTAGCCATATTCTCATTTTTCTGGTTGTACCTTGGGATTTCCTATACCTTCCTTACACCCAACCCCAACGACACGGGTTTGCTCTCTGATATCGATAAAGGGCTGTTGTTTCTGGAGCCCCCCATGGCAGTGATGATTTTTGTGTATCAGCAGGATTACTGGGCGAAAGATGTTGTCCTCGCCTGGCTGTTAAATGGGTTGGGTGCCACCGTTGTTTACCTGTGGTTAACAAAGTTTGCTGCAGCACTGCATACCTCCAGCGAATACACTAAAGCAAACCCGCCCGCGATGGTGGCAATGCTCAACAAGTTTGTTCCACTGGTAGTATTTCTACTTAGTATTGATGTTATCTACGCGATCAACGACCAGTTGACCAAATAAACAGGACGTTTGTCAGGGGGCGTAGACAATATTGGTTATGCCCCCAGTAATAGTCCAGCCTCTTCAGAGCAAAATCAAATAACTTTTGCGCGCTTTGTAGAGGGTGATTGTCTTCAGTAGATAAAGCCCTATAAATTGTCAGGTTTTTTTACAGAATAGATGCCGTCATATTTGTAAGTGGTTGATTTTGTTGGGTGGCATGAATATTGCCTACGTTATGGTCAGACGCTACAAATGTTAATTTATCAAAGCGAGATAATACAATGGCTAAGAAAACCACAACCATAATGGCGGCAATAACTTTTGCTATGATCACGAGCGTTGCAAATGCTACGCTTATCAACTTCGGTGATGGACTTGGGATAGCCGCCAATGGCTACGTTGAAGCAGGAATGACAATAGCCACCACTAGTACAGGATTCGATAGAATTGCCGATTGGCAATCGGGTAGTGGCAGCGTAGCTGGGGAGCGAGAGATTTTAGACAATGATGGCGCTTCATATACGTTCTCTCTGGTTTCCGCTGGAACATTCGATTTGGCAAGCATTGATGTTGAAGATCCTGCTGGCACTGGTCCGAATTGGAGTAAATTTGGTAGCGTAGATATCATTGGCTCAAATGGGGCAATAGTTAATTTGCTGGCAACGGTGTTTGGTACTCAGGCTTTCGGGTCCACTTTTACTTCAATCACTTCTTTTACTATCCAGTATGCGGATTCATCACAGTTAACATTTGATAATATCAATTTTGAAGCAAATGAAGAGTGCATACCCGGTCAGACTTGCCCACCGACTGTACCTGCGCCTAATACAATTGCTTTATTGGGACTTGGTCTTGCCAGTTTGGGTTTTCTAAGAAGAAAGAAAGCATATTGATATGTTCAAGTAAGGTTTTTTTAAACCCGCCTCTGAGCGGGTTTTTGTTCTAGGATTTCAGGTGCCGGAGCCGCTCACGACTACGGCCCTAAGTATGCCTTCAGCTCAAAATCATCATCACCTTTTTTGCCGCATCAACTGTCTCTTGAATATCCTCATCGGTATGCGCCGCTGACATAAATCCTGCCTCGTAGGACGCCGGAGCCAAATAGACACCCGCGTCTAGCATGCCGTGGAAGAATTTGTTGAAGCGTTCGGTGTCGCAGGCCATTACTTGCTGGTAGTTGCTAATCTGTGATTCTTCGGTGAAGAAGCCACCAAACATGGTGCCGACATGGTTGGTC
>CBDUGR010000347.1:0-3461 GCA_965366515.1 uncultured Gammaproteobacteria bacterium
AGTAGTGTCATATATCAGTGAGCTGCAGGACTATCTGTTGACCACGGGGCTGGTGGGTAAGAGTAACTCACTTTCGGATATTGTGAAAACAGTTCACCGTGAACTGCTGGGAGGGCAATCATCCGAGTTTCGTATACCGGACAGCAAAGCAGCGGTTGCACAAATGCTGTTAACCTATCAGGGCAGCCATCGACCACAGGATTTGTGGCATTTTGTGACACCGGATTACCGTAAAACCAATCTTTGGCTACAGTTGAAGAGTGGGGATAATCAGGACATGAAACGGTTGGTAGTGGCCGTTGATCACTATCTTATCAATAACCCGCCGCCGCTTTTATTAGAGGCCGACTGGTTTGGGCTTACCTACATCAATCTGGTTTGGCAGGAGAAGATGGTGGCCGGTATGATGAAGGCATTTTTAGGTAGCTTTGTAATCGTACTGTCGATGATGGTGTTTTTGTTCCGTTCTTTCTGGTGGGGTCTGTTAAGTATGATTCCCCTGACCATCACGATTGCACTGACGTACGGCATCATTGGTTTGATTGGCAAAGATTATGACATGCCCGTTGCGGTGCTTTCCTCCTTGAGCCTGGGTTTGGCGGTGGACTATGCTATCCATTTTCTGGCGCGTAGTCGGGAATTACGGCAGCGGTATTCGAGTTGGCGTGAAACGGTGAGTGCCGTGTATGGCGAACCGGCCAGAGCTATTACTCGTAATATCATTGTCATCGGGTGTGGTTTTCTGCCCTTGCTTGCTGCGCCATTGATTCCCTATCAAACCGTTGGAGTGTTCATCTCCACCATTCTATTACTGGCCGGGGCGGCCACACTGCTATTACTGCCTGCGCTGATTCGATTGTTTGAACATCGTTTGTTCCGCTCGGGTATTCGTGTTCAGTCGGGAGATTAAAATGAATCTACGTGCAAAATTATCAGTGGCTATGACGCTGTTGCTAGGCCTCTTGTTCTTCGGGCAATCCTGGGCAATCTCAGTTGATGAGATAGTGAAGAGGGCAAATCATGTGGCCTACTATCAGGGCGAAGATGGGCGAGCCAGGGTGAACATGTCGATCTTTGATGAACAAAACAGAGAGCGAACCCGAGAGTTCACCATTTTACGCCGTGACAGGCAGGAGGAAGGGGCAGATGAGGTAGATGGAGAGCAGTATTTCTATGTCTATTTCAGTCGTCCATCGGATGTCAGTAAAACGGTTTTTTTAGTGTGGAAACGCCTGGAGCAGGATGATGATCGATGGCTCTATCTGCCGGCCCTGGATTTGGTAAAACGTATCGCTGCTGGTGATGAAAGAACCAGTTTTGTAGGGTCGCACTTTTTCTACGAGGATGTATCGGGACGAGGCATCGATGAGGACACCCATGAGCTGCTTGAGCAAACGCAGAACTATTATGTGCTTAAAAGTACACCTAAAGACTCGGCAGCGGTCGAATTTTCTTACTATAAAAACTGGATACACAGAGAAAGCATGATTCCCGTTAAAACGGAATATTATGACAGGAATGGCTCACTTTATCGCACCTATTCGGCACTTAAGGTAGAGCAGGTTGATGGGTTTAACACAGTCACACAGAGCCGCATGGAGGACCGTCGAATAGGCGGTTATACACAGATGAACTATAGTCGCGTCAATTACAATGTTGGCCTGTCTGAAGATCTTTTTACAGAGCGCTATCTGCGTAACCCGCCCAGGAAGGAACTCAGATAAAATGGGGTTTTTGCAGGGCCTGTTGGTGGCGTTTGTTTATTTGGCTTTAGCTACTCCAGCATATGCCGTCGACGAACCGGTGTTGCCTGCCGGGCTCGGATCGTCGGCCAGTTCCGATGACCCAAAACTACCAGAAGGGTTGGAGGGGCCAGAGCTATTTAAGCCAGACACTTCGCATGAAGAGCCAACCTTGCCATCCGGTCTCGGAGAGATATTCCAGGAAGATAATACAGCATCTGTTAACCGAAGTGGCCCCGAGACATTTTTATCAAAAATCACTGGATTCGCGGAGTTCCGTGGTGGCAGTCGTATTGGCAACGATGATCATCAAAAACAAAAATCAATTCTGGAAAGTCGCCTGCAATTGCAATGGGAGCAACATTGGCAATCAGTGAGCAGTCGGTTGACGGCGGACCTGCTCTACGATGATCTCCTTGATGAGCACAGTATCAAGTTAGAATCCGGTTCTGGCTGGCTGGATATTCGAGAAGCCTATCTGCTGTTCAGGCCAATGAACAAGATTGACCTGAAGATAGGTCGACAGATTCTTACCTGGGGTACCGGTGACCTGGTCTTTATCAATGACCTGTTTCCCAAGGACTGGAATTCGTTTTTTACAGGACGCGATAATGAATACCTTAAAGGCCCCTCCGATGCGTTGAAGTTGGGTTGGTTCGGTAACCACTTAAACCTGGATCTGATCTATACCCCACGTTTTGATGCAGATCGCTATATCGACGGTTCGCGTATTTCCTACTTTGATTTGCGTTCTGCTCAGTTGGCGGGTCAACATAGTGCTTTTGCGGTAACGCAGCCGGACGACTGGATTGATGATGACGAGTTGGCTGTGCGCCTGTACTTTAATCAGAGTTCCATGGAGATTGCCATTTATGGTTATCAGGGGTACTGGAAAAGCCCGGCCGGAATAGAGCCAGCGACGGGGCGCTTCCTTTTTCCTCGCTTGAGATCCCTGGGCGCCAGCCTGCGAGGCCCTGTTTATAAAGGTATTGCCAATTTGGAGCTGGGTTACTATACCAGCTTGGATGATAGGTCCGGTAAAGATGACACTGTCCGTAACAGCGAATTTCGTATGCTGCTGGGTTATGAACAGGAACTGGCAACTGACTTGACTGGCGCGGTGCAATTCTACTTGGAGCAAATACAGGAATACCGAAACTATCTGGATGGTGCTACATCGAGCGTTTTTGCGGCAGATCGTAATCGGCTGGTCTGGACGCTAAGGCTGACCTGGTTGCTGATGAATCAAAATCTCAGTCTATCGCTGTTCAATTATTATAGCTCTACCGACCAGGATGGTTATGCACGGGTGAAAGGTAACTACAAGGTTTCCGATGAATGGCAGATTGAACTCGGCTTCAATTTGTTTTATGGCGAAAAGCGGCATACTTTTTTTGGGCAATTTGAAGACAACTCTAATTTATACTTCGCTGTTCGCTTTGGCTTTTAAGATACTTTAATAGCCCCTTAGCCGAAATCATTATTACTTAATCATCTTCCTCGCAAATCTCCGTATTAAAGTTTATCGAACAGGCGTCTTAGCCTCCCCGACATTTTAGAATCAACGGTTTATTTGTAAAAAGCCTTCAAGATAGCGGAACAAAGTCTGACCACCATCAGGGTAACGTGGACATTATTGATACCAATGTCGGTTGAGGGGCTAGAGCAATGGCTGGTTGCATGGGATCATAGTGAAGAAATCGGGGCCATTTCACTCAA
>CBDUGR010000348.1:0-3457 GCA_965366515.1 uncultured Gammaproteobacteria bacterium
GCTGATGGGCCTGACCTACGACCTGCTGCCAAAAATGGGATATGCGCTACGTGATATGAAAATGGCCAAGTGGCAACCCTGGACCTATGGGGGTGGGCAGTTGATGCATATTATGGGTCTGGTCTGGTCCGGAGGTTATGGCGTGCAGCGAAAAGTGGCCGGAGCGGCCCAGCAACTGGACAGTATCGAACGTGTTGTTGGAATGGGATTTATGGGTATGGGAGGCTTGGTTTCATCTGTTGGCGGCGTACTATTTATTATCGTAGTTTTAAGGGCACTCTTGCGAAAAAAAGTGCCGTAGTCAATCTGGAGTTGGTAAGTTAGTTGGTCATATAGTAACTAAATAACTGGAAGGAAGTGACGGCGAGTATACTGATGATAACGAAGAAAATAACGCTACGGTATTTAAAGGGCTTGCCATACCTGAATTCAGCCTGCACCAGTATAAAATCAGAAACGAAATAGAGCATGATTCCTGCTGCTGTGTATAAAATAAAGTCCACTCAAATATCCTCAATATACAAGATCGATGAATTATACTCTCCTCTATCGGTTTCGGTAGTTGTTTTAGATCAATGTTAGCTAAAGGTAATTTATTTAGTGTTTCTCTGGTGCTGGCTGCTAGCTTTCTGCTAGCTGCATGCAATGATCAGCGGTTTGCCTCGCAGGAAGCTCCGGATTTAGACCTTCCCGGTTTGATCGACCAGCAGCCGTACAGTTTGTCGAAGTATAAAGGACAGGTGGTTTACCTGACATTCTGGGCGTCCTGGTGTGCGCCATGCAGAAAAGAAATGCCGTTTCTGGTGGATATGTATAGGCAATATTCCAGTGAGGGGTTTGAAATTCTTGCAGTTAATGTGGATGTCGATCCTCAGGCAGGGAAAGATTTTGTATTGCCCTTTAACGTACCTTTCCCAGTGTTGAGCGATAGCGAAAGTGTTGCGCTAAAGGCATTTAATGTTGAGGGGATGCCAACGCACTTTATTATCGACCGCGAGGGAGCGATACGCTACTCTCATATGGGTTTTAAGGAAGCAGATAAAAAAGCGATATTACAACAAGTCGAACAGCTGATAGAGAAAAACTAGTCCTTAGCAATTAAACTGATTTTATAGAGTACTTATGAAAAATCATCAATCTTCTAACTATAAGAGTATTATCATCTGGCTGTTAATAGTCTGTGCTTTTATTTTCGCAATGGTGATTGTAGGCGGCGTAACCCGGTTAACCCATTCGGGGCTCTCCATGGTCGATTGGCGTCCCATCATGGGCGCAATACCTCCGCTAACCGAGCAGGAATGGCTCCGTACATTTGAAATGTACAAGCAGTATCCAGAGTATTTGAAACTCAATCATGGCATGAGCCTTGGTGAGTTTAAAGGTATCTTCTATTGGGAATTCGGTCATCGGTTATTGGGACGTACTATCGGGCTGGTATTTTTTATTCCATTTGTATATTTTTGGCTTCGTAAAAAACTTGATAAGCCTTTGCTCAAGAAGTTGGGTGTTGCCTTTCTCATTGGCGGACTACAAGGGCTTATGGGCTGGTACATGGTGATGAGCGGGCTGGTGGATATGCCCAGGGTAAGTCATTACCGGCTTGCGGCACATTTGAGTTTGGCTTTATTCCTGTTGGCGTATTTGTTCTGGATTATTTTGGATCTTAAAAATAGGGTGCAGCCATTGCGAATTGGTGATGGTGAGTGCCACGGTGTAAGAGGTTTTGCCCTCATTACGACCGGTCTGGTTAGCCTACAGATTATTTATGGTGCTTTTACAGCAGGTTTAAGGGCTGGTTGGGGATATAATACTTTTCCTACCATGAATGGCGAGTGGATGCCGGATGCTGTGTCCGCATTATCACCACTTTGGTTGAATCTGGTTGAAAATAACGCGGGGGTTCAGTTTGTTCATAGGCTTTTGGGAACGTTGCTGCTGCTGTCTGTAATCTGGTTGTGGAGCAATATTTTTAGAAAAACGCTTAGCGCAAGCCAGAAAACCAGTTTAAATTTACTGCTCTGCTCCTTAATCGCACAATACGGATTAGGTGTTTATCTGTTGATTAAAGTAGTGCCCATAGCGGCGGCCTCCTTACACCAGGCAGTAGGATGTCTGGTTTTACTGGCTGCTATAAATGTTAATTTCCAATTTCGCGAGAAAAAAATTAACGGCTTTGCATAATCAGGCCCGCTCTTTGCAAAGGTACATGAGCGCATTAACCAAACTTAATAGCAGAAGTGCTGCGACTAGATTGTGGGCTGTAACGAAAACCAGAGGCAGTTGATAATAGATTGAAATCAAGCCAAGCAGCAGTTCGATTAATAGAAATACTGCTATGGCCTTTGATGTCGTTGTTAATGCACCGCCGACCTTCATAAGCTTAAATGCAAAAAAACCAAGAAAGAGCATGCACGCGACTGATAAATATCGGTGCGTCATGTTGATGGTTTGCGCGAGCTGGTCGGCGAGCAGTATTGATCCCTGCTGATCAAGGATAAGTTTGCGAGATAAGAAAAAGCTTTCCTTTAAATCAACGGCTGTTGGCCAAAGCTGGTCGCACAATAGTTTAGAGTTACAGGCGGTTGCCGCAAAATTTGCACTAACCCATGCGCCAGAGAGGATTTGTAATGATAATAGTATTGTCGCCGTGATAGCCAACGTTTGAGTGGCTATATTTGTTTTGATTCTGTCTGGAATCAGGCTGGATTGACCAAGCCACCAAAGTGTCGCCAACATAAACATCCCGCCGCCGAGATTTCCCAAGGTAACCCATGGAATGGTTCGAGAGGGTGTTTTATAACCCAAAAGGGCAAGGAAAATAGTTGTACCCATTAACAATATCGCTGCCAGTAGGCCGGGTTGTCCTTTAAATTTTCTTTTAATTGAAATTAATAAAATCAGCAATATGGTTACACCCAGCGAGCTGGCTATAAAACGGTGGGCGATACGAGCGCCCTTGTGAGACATTTCAGCGCCTTCCTTTGTGAGTACAGTGATACCCTGTTTTTCGGCTTGAACGCCTATTTGTCCGTAACAATCAGGCCAGGGGGAACAATTCAGGCCTGACTGTGAAAGTCGGATGTAGGCGCTTAAGACAACTGTGCATAGCGTCAATAGAAGAGAGATATAGATTAGTGAAGTATATACTCCACTGCGGTTTTCTAAGTTGTTTGTCACTGACTTAGTCATCATAATGGTTCGCGGCGTTATCGAGTAAATTATTTAAGATGGCTTGTTTGATTCGTATCAAGGCCGAGATAATCCTCTCGCCTATAATTCGGTTTGCTAATTTCCAGGTGGAGTTTATCCTAACTAAATGCAAATGCAATCTCGTCTACATGGGTTATTACCGTTCCTGCAACTAATGATACTGTTGTTGGGCCTGATAGTTTATGTCCAAGCTAGGGCAATTGGGATTGCTGATGTTTCATTCCATCAGGCGGCAACACTAATGGGG
>CBDUGR010000349.1:0-3433 GCA_965366515.1 uncultured Gammaproteobacteria bacterium
CTGGTCTTGAGCAGGTTCAAATATGTCATATCTTGATAACAAAACCCCTATACCGGGCACCATCCTGTTTGATGGAACCATGGCAAGAAAAGGCTACGGCCTGAACAAGATGTGTTATTCCTTAAATGAAAAAGCCGCTCGCGAAGAGTTTGCTAAAGATGAAGAGGCCTACTGTGACAAATATGGTCTGACTGAAACCCAGAAGATAGCGATTAAGAATCGTGACGTACTCGGCCTGCTGAATTCAGGTGGCAATATTTATTATCTGGCCAAGTTTACCGGCATGCTGGGCATGAATATGCAGGATATTGGTGCTATTCAAACCGGTATGTCCGTAGACGAATTTAAAGCTAAACTTGTTAAGGCAGGAGAATAACCATGGCTAAAATTATTGGCGGCATCGGCACATCACATATCCCAGCCATCGGTAACGCTATCGAGAATGGCCTACAACAAACACCCTACTGGAAAACATTTTTTGATGGCTATCCGCCAATACATGCTTGGTTAGAAAAAAAACAACCTGATGTAGTCGTGGTGTTCTATAACGATCACGGCCTGGAATTTTTTATGGATAAAAAACCCACCTTCGCCATTGGCGCCGCAGCTGAATACCAGAACGCCGATGAAGGCTGGGGCATGAAAACTATTCCACCGGCAAAGGGTGATGAGGATCTATCCTGGCATATCTGCAATGAACTGGTCGATGATGAGTTTGATATTACCATATGCCAGGAGCTGATGGTTGATCACGGACTCACCGTACCATTGCAATTGATGTGGCCAGGCAACAACTATGGTCATATGAGGGTAATCCCTGTCTCTATTAACTGCGAACAACATCCAATGCCCTCACCCAAGCGCTGCTTTGATCTGGGAAAATCCATCGGTAAGGCGATCGAATCTTATGCGGAAGACTTA
The DNA here is from genome assembly GCA_965366515.1 of uncultured Gammaproteobacteria bacterium. Lineage (GTDB taxonomy): Bacteria > Pseudomonadota > Gammaproteobacteria > Pseudomonadales > IMCC2047 > JAJFKB01. The sequence continues at coordinate 922 of CBDUGR010000349.1, forward strand.
AAGGTTGTGATCTTTGGCACGGGCGGTCTATCTCATCAGTTGGACGGCGAGCGTGCAGGTTTTATCAATAAAGAGTTTGATTTAATGTGTATGGACAAGATCGTTAACCAGCCGGAAGAACTACTCGGCTACAGCATCCGGGATATGATTGAAATCGCCGGCGCCCAAGGTCCGGAGTTTAATATGTGGCTGGGAATGCGTGGTGCACTGACCGGCAAAGTTACAGAGCTGCATCGTAACTACCACATTCCAATCTCAAACACCGGTGCCGGTACTCTGTTGCTGGAAAACGAATAGAAACTCCAAGTAAATGCCCCAACACTAAAAAACCATGGGCAAACAGATAATGCTGCCTAAGGAAACCACTGACAACCATAAATGGAAATAGCGAGATTGGTATGAAAACACAAGTAGCCATTATTGGTGCTGGTCCCTCTGGACTTTTATTAGGCCAATTACTGAGAACACAGGGGATCGATAATGTCATCCTGGAGCGTGTCAGCCCCGATTACGTATTGGGTCGAATTCGAGCGGGCGTACTGGAGCAGGGATTTGCCGATCTGTTGAGGGAAGCCGGGGCTGGGGACCGGATGGACAGTGAAGGCGAAGTCCATGAAGGATTTGAGATTGTGTCAAATGGCCGCCGGCAGCTGATCGACCTGAAAGGCCTTACCGGAGGCAAGGCCGTAATTGTATACGGTCAGACTGAACTCACTAGAGATCTAATGGACGCTCGCTCTGCATCAGGTCAAACGAGTTACTATGAAGTTGATGAGGTTCAGCCTCACGCTATGCTGGAGGAACAACCCTACGTCACCTTTAACAAGGACGGCAAGGAACACCGAATCGATTGCGATTATATTGCCGGTTGTGATGGTTTTCACGGGGTATCAAGAAAAAGTATTCCTAAAGACTGCATCACCGAACATGAGCAGCTTTATCCGGGCGGCTGGCTGGGACTGCTTTCTGACACGCCTCCGGTTAATCCAGAACTTGTTTATATCAGGCATGAGCGTGGTTTCGCACTCTGCAGTATGCGATCCCAGACGCGCAGTCGTTACTATCTTCAAGTTAGCAACGATGACAAGGTAGAAGAGTGGAGCGATGATCGGTTTTGGGAAGAACTCAAGCGTCGTCTGCCAACAGATCTAGCGGAAAAGCTGGTCACCGGGCCATCTATTGAAAAAAGTATTGCGCCCATGCGTAGTTTTGTTGCGGAACCTATGCGCTATGGCCACCTCTTTTTATTAGGCGATGCAGCGCATATCGTGCCACCGACAGGCGCCAAAGGCCTCAATACAGCTGCCAGTGATGTGTACACGTTATACAGCATTTTAACCAAAGTTTACGGCGAAGGGAGAACTGAACTAATCGAGAAGTATTCAGATATTTGTCTGCGCCGTATTTGGAATGCCGAACGTTTTTCCTGGTGGATGAGTACTATGCTGCATATCTTCGAGAACACCCCTGCGTTTGAAAGAAAGCTACAAGAGTCCGAGATTAACTATTACCTGCATTCAGAAGCCGGGCGAAAAATAATCGCTGAGCAGTATGTTGGATTGCCTTATGAAGCCATAGAGTAATTTTTTGCTGATGGTTTACCCCATCTGTCTATTCTATGTCGGCAAACCTTTTCGTCGATCTAACTCGCTCATCGCAAAGCAGTTAGCTTTCCCCTTTAATGCTACCCAAGCCTCAATGCAGCGCCTGGGTTTTAGCTAATGCAGAAACAGTTAATCTCCTCAAAAAAAGTTATGTGTAACAAGAAAATATTAATTTTTCAACCTCGGGGCACTAATGTAATGAACCACCCCTTTCCAACTTTATCTGACAAAACCGATTATAGAAACAACATGGGAGATGGATCCAACAAGTACGAAAAAATACCATTTACCATGGGCATGGCGAAGCCAGTTCAGTTAGTCGATAATATTGAAGATGATGCCGACCGTGTAGGCTATGCCGCCCGTCAAAAGCCAAAAAAAAAAGCCCACCTCCGGCAGGACCGCTTTGAGACTGCCGATGTCTATAGAACAAATCCATCCTGTGCATGGTAAAATACTAATACCCGCGTCAAATCAACGCCTTATAAATTAGCCAACCTATTACCTCTCTACCAGGGACCGAAATTAAAAAAAAGGATAATCGGTATGCCGATTATCCTTTCCTAGTCTCAAAAATTGTCAGTAAATTCAATACGGTCTGATTTATAGGTGCAAAATTTCTCTTTGCAACAGATTAATTAGTACTTCAATTGCTTGTTAGATTAGTAATTTGCACAGCGTATTCTGACTAAATTGAGATGTTTTCGCATTCCCGTTACTTAGGAATAAGACTCTCAATCAGCTCGGGTGTCCAAGGTACTCCCTTTGCCAAAGCTTGTCGTAATGCGACGAAGTCAATTTCACGACCAATTTCCCGATTCCCTTCGTTAAAGGCACGGAACCCGGTACGTGCTTCATTCATCATATTCAAGGCCAACCAAGAACGAGAATCTTCTTTGTTACGATTC
>CBDUGR010000350.1:0-3413 GCA_965366515.1 uncultured Gammaproteobacteria bacterium
GGCTGGTGCTGGGCTTTACAGATGTTCTTCGATTAGTTGGTTTTGGCCCTGTTGCCAATACAGCGCACCTGGTTGGCTTGCTGGTTGGGTTGATACTGGCCTGGGTTTTTACCTGGCTGAGACGTTCCCCTTGATTAGAGTGTATGGTAGATAACGTATATGGAAAAAGATTTCGTTCAGTTTTCACAAAATTTGAGTCCAGAGGTTTATCAAAGCCTTAAACAATCGTTGGAGTTGGGTAAATGGCCGGATGGCAAACCCCTTTCCCCGGAGCAGCGGGAGACCTGCATGCAGGCAATCATCAGCTATGAAGCACTGCATGTGGCGGAGGAGGATCGTGCCGGGTATTTAGGGCAGACTTGTAAAAGTCAGACTGGCGAGCCAGCCTCTGATGCGGTGGCGGGCAATGGCGAAGTTAGCTATTATGGAAACGGTGAGCAGAGTGAGTAGTACTTGCAAAATAATGATCCGATTGAGGGTGTAGTTTGAGTTTATCCGACTCGGTGATGCAGGGGAATCTGCGTAAAATGCACGCCCAGCTTGGTGCTCCGGTAGACTACCAGTTGCCCTTGTCAGATGGCTTATTCAAGCTGAATACCTGCTTGGGACAAAAAATACGACTCGCCTATCAACAGCAGATTCATTGTGTGCACTGTGGTCGAAAAACAAACAAGAGCTTTAGTCAGGGATATTGTTATCCCTGCATGAAGAAGCTTGCGCAGTGTGATATCTGTATCGTCAGCCCGGAAAAATGTCATTATCATCAAGGCACCTGTCGCGAACCCGAATGGGGAGAGCAGCACTGCATGAAGCCACATTATGTTTACCTGGCGAACTCTTCTGGATTAAAGGTCGGTATTACCCGAAGCGAGAATATTCCCACAAGATGGATTGATCAGGGTGCGATACAGGCGATTCCGGTACTCGCGGTGCAAACCAGATATCAGTCCGGGATGGCAGAGGTGCTATTTAAACAACATATAGCCGACAAAACAAACTGGCGAGTTATGTTGAGAGGTCAGGTTGATAGGCTGGATTTATACAGCGCCCGGACGAAATTACTCAGGTTGCTGGCCGATCAGATTAGCGACATGCAGAATCAATTTGGAATTCAATCAGTTCAGTCTTGTGAGCAAGCAGAAACTGTCGATATTGAATATCCGGTGATCGAATACCCGGATAAAATTGCTTCATTAAATTTTGATAAAACGCCAGAGATCGAGGGCACCTTGCTGGGTATTAAAGGTCAATATTTGATATTGGACATCGGGGTGTTGAACGTAAGAAAGTTTGCCGGATATCAGGTTGAGTTTTCGACATAGCGTCTTTTTAATCAGTGCTAACAATATCGACATTACATTAAATAATATCCGTAACATATTGAAAAAATATAAATATGAGAGACAATCAAGCACGCGAAATCCGGCTTTCTGATTATCAGGTGCCACCCTATCTTATCGATATCACTCAGCTTCATTTCGAATTGGGCGAGGCTGCGACTTTGGTTAAGTCCAATCTAATGTTCAGGCGCAATCCAGAATGCCAGATTAAAGGGACTGTGCCATTGGTGCTTAACGGTGTTAATTTAGAGCTGAAACGTATTGCCTTGGACGGGGTTGATCTGGATGCTTCCCTTTATGAAGTAGATGAAGATAGACTAACGGTGAAAAGTGTTCCAAAGAGCTTTGCGCTTGAATGTGTGACTTTGATTAGGCCCGATAAAAACACGTCGTTGGAGGGACTATATAAATCTAACAAAATGTTCTGCACCCAGTGTGAAGCAGAGGGTTTCCGCAAGATCACCTACTACCTGGATCGTCCTGATGTTATGTCCGTGTTTACCACAACACTGGTTGCGGACAGATCCAAATATCCAGTTCTTCTTTCGAACGGTAATGATATAGAACGGGGTGAGATGGATAACGGACGCCACTGGGTAACCTGGCATGATCCCTTCAAAAAACCCGCTTATCTGTTTGCCCTGGTGGCAGGTAATCTGGAGTTTATTGAGGACAGTTTTTTGACATGTTCTGGCCGCGATGTGCAACTACAGATTTTTGTTGAGCCGGAAAATATCGAGAAGTGTAATTTTGCCATGGATTCTCTGAAACGCTCGATGAAATGGGATGAGGAGATTTATGGGCGCGAGTATGACCTTGACAAATTTATGATTGTTGCGGTGAATGATTTCAATATGGGCGCGATGGAGAATAAGGGGCTCAATATTTTTAACTCGTCCTGTGTTTTAGCAAAACCTGAAACGACCACTGATGCGGCGTATCAGCGTGTTGAGGGTGTCGTGGCGCATGAGTATTTCCATAACTGGTCTGGTAACCGTGTGACTTGCCGGGACTGGTTTCAGTTAAGCCTCAAGGAGGGCTTTACCGTTTTTCGAGATCAGGAATTTTCAGCAGATATGAGTTCGCGAACGGTGAAGCGTATCGATGATGTCGCGCTGCTTAGAACTATGCAGTTTGCAGAAGATGCCGGGCCTATGGCGCATCCGGTTCGACCGGAATCATACATGGAAATCTCCAATTTTTATACGGTAACCATTTATGAAAAGGGGGCCGAGTTGGTGCGCATGATGCACCAGTTACTGGGCCCTGAAAAATTTCGCAAGGGAACGGATCTCTACTTTGAGCGCCATGACGGTCAAGCGGTTACCACCGATGATTTTGTGAAGGCACTGGAAGATGCAAGTGGCGCTGACTTGAAGCAGTTTAGGCGCTGGTATGCGCAAGCCGGGACGCCGCTATTGAAGATTAGAGATCAATACGATCAGCAGAAACGCGAGTATCGCTTGACGTTAACCCAATCCGCAGCTGCAACTGCTATTGACGTGGATTATCACGCCCTGCAAATTCCGGTGAATATCGGTCTGTTGAATGACGAAGGCGAGCAAGTTGGTGGCCCTGAAGTCGCAAATACCGTGCTGAACTTTACGGAATTAGAGCAGACTTTTGTCTTTAAGAATATCGATACAAAACCAATTCCCTCATTGCTAAGAGGCTTTTCTGCGCCGGTTAAACTTGACTATCCCTATCAGCGTGAAGAATTGGTAATTTTAATGCGACATGATCAGGACGGCTTCAATCGCTGGGATGCCGGGCAGAAACTTGCTATCGATATTATTCGGGAGATGATAGGGGATAATCAGGCGGGGGAAACGCCTGTCGTGGCTAGTTGTTTGATAGAAGCCTATAGGCAGTTGTTGTTGGATCAGAGCCTGGATAAGGCCATGCTGGCGCGTATGTTAGCGTTGCCCTCTGAGGCCTATCTCAGCGAATTGTCGGAGCTGGTCGATCCTCATGCGATTCATGTTGCACGTCAACAGGTTCGTTTCGAAATTGCTCGCTTATTGAAGGACGAGTTGGAAGCTTGCTATCACGCGAACCTGACAACAGATGCTT
>CBDUGR010000351.1:0-3402 GCA_965366515.1 uncultured Gammaproteobacteria bacterium
TACACTTGAAGCACAGGAAGGGCGGATGTTTTCACCACTCGCGTTCACCAAGACCTATGCGATGGCCGCATCTGCGGCTTTGGCGATCACCTTAGTGCCGATACTCATGGGATATTTTATTCGCGGAAAAGTCTTAGCGGAGCATAAAAATCCTATCAACCGACTGTTAACTGCCGCCTATTTACCGGTGCTAAAAACGGTTTTGAAATTTCCGAAAATAACCCTGCTGGGGGCGTTAATAGTGCTTGCGGTGGGGTTGTGGCCGCTGGATAAAATTGGCAGTGAATTCATTCCGCCGCTGGATGAAGGTGATCTGATGTACATGCCAACGACCTACCCCGGAATATCGATTGGCAAAGCCAGGGAGTTGTTACAGCAGATGGACAAGCTGATCTACAGTGTGCCTGAAGTGAAAACGGTCTTTGGTAAGGTTGGCCGGGCGGAAACGGCGACAGATCCAGCACCACTCACCATGATTGAAACCTTTATTCAACTCAAACCCAGAGATCAGTGGCGGGAAGGTTTGACGCCCGAAGGACTCATTAAAGAGCTGGATAGCCTGGTGAAACTACCCGGTGTTACCAATGCCTGGGTCATGCCAATCAAGACGCGTATCGACATGTTAGCCACAGGGATTAAAACGCCTGTTGGCATCAAGGTTGCTGGGCCTGAACTCGGTAAGATTCAAGAGATCGGGCAGCAACTGGAAAAAATCCTTAAGGATGTCCCTGGGACTGCGTCTGTTTACGCAGAACGGGTTGCTGGCGGTCGCTATATCAAAGTGGATATACAAAGGGAAAAGGCGGCGCGCTACGGTCTGAATATTGATGATGTGCAGCAAGTGGTTGCAACCGCGATCGGTGGTATGAATGTGACGCAGACGGTCGAGGGTCTGGAACGTTATCCCGTGAACATCCGTTACCCGCAGGATTACCGAAATTCGCCTGAGCAATTATCCCTGCTTCCCATTGTCACGCCCAGTGGTCATCGTATTTCCCTGGCTGATGTGGCGCGTATCTTTATTGAGGATGGTCCCCCGGCAATCAAAAGCGAGAACGCCCGGCTCAATGGTTGGGCCTATATCGATATCGAAGGTGTGGATGTTGGCAGCTATGTGAAAGCAGCACAAAAAGTAGTGACGGATCAGCTCGATTTACCGGCAGGTTATTCTATCAGTTGGTCAGGTCAGTACGAATATATGCAGCGCGCGAAAGCAAAACTCACCTATGTGGTGCCACTCACTTTGGCCATCATTATTGTGCTGCTGTTTATGAATTTCGGCAACCTGGTCGAGGTCGCCATCATTATGGGTACTTTGCCATTAGCCATGGTGGGCAGTATCTGGTTGATGTATTTGGAGGGATATAACTTTTCGGTGGCGGTGAGTGTCGGGTTTATCGCTCTCGCGGGGGTGGCCGTGGAGATTGGCGTGATCATGCTGGTCTACCTCAATCAGGCTTATCGCCAAATGTTGGATGATTGTAGTGCGCAGGGAGTATCGCCGACGATCGCTAAATTATCCGAAGCGGTACTTCATGGCGCGGGTATGCGGGTGCGGCCAGTGATGATGACAGCGGCGGCAATTATTGCCGGTTTGCTCCCCATCCTCTACGGCACAGGTACCGGCTCGGAAGTGATGAGCCGTATCGCTGCGCCGATGGTAGGGGGGATGGTCAGCGCTGTTCTTCTAACTTTACTTGTGGTGCCGGCGGTTTATTTTATATGGCGACGAAGGTCTTTGGATTAGCGTGCATAGATAAATTGAAAACGGGCTCGTATAAGTCTGCCTGCATTTGAAATGGGACCGGTAGCCAGGTTAAAGAGTGTTCTAGAGTCAGGAAGGGTAAAAATACAGTAGTTCATGGGTAAGCTTAATGGGATTACGATTTTTTGCTACTTTGATCGCAGCAGCCTTGCTGGCTACTCTAACTGTCATCGCGTTACCCATCGTGCTGATTAAATAAATGTTGTGTTCGGTTTGCGAAATAGACAAGAGAGAGCATCACTGGCACCTCAACTAGAACGCCGACCACGGTGGCGAGTGCTGCACCGGAATGCAGGCCAAATAATGAAATGGCGACAGCGACAGCCAATTCAAAAAAGTTGGAGGTGCCAATCAGGCACGCAGGTGCGGCAATGCTGTAGCTGAGTTTTAACTTGTAGGCGGCGAGATAAGCGATCGCAAAGATGCCGTAGGTTTGGAGTATTAGTGGAACGGCGATTAAACCGATGGTTTGTGGTTGTTCAATAATCACTTCGGCTTGAAATCCAAACAGCAATACCACCGTAGAGAGCAGCCCCACTACTGACCAGGGTTTTATGTGGTGCAAGAAGTTCTGCAAGCGCTGACCGCCGCCATTTGATTCTAACTGGTGGCGGGTAAACACACCGGCTAAAAGCGGTAATACAACATAAAGCACCACTGAGAGCAGAAGCGTTTCCCAAGGCACTTCAATATCGCTGACGCCCAGCAAGAATGCCGTGATAGGTGCGAAGGCAAACACCATAATGATATCGTTGATGGAAACCTGAACCAACGTGTAGTTGGGATCACCTTTAGTCAGCTGGCTCCAGACAAAAACCATGGCGGTACAGGGCGCGACACCTAGCAAAATCATACCGGCGATATATTCATTGGCAGATTGCGGGTCAACCCAGTCAACAAACAGTAGTTTGAAGAATAGCCAGCCCAAGCCCGCCATCGTGAAAGGCTTGATGAGCCAGTTGATCACCAGTGTAAGCATCAATCCCTTGGGTTTTTTACCTACATTTTTAATGGCCGAAAAATCAATCTGTACCATCATGGGGTAGATCATTACCCAGATAAAAACAGCGATCACAAGGTTGACGTGGGCCACTTCTAACGATGCCACCAGTGCAAAAATTTCGGGTAACCAAGTGCCTAGAGTCACCCCAGTCGCTATGCATAGCGCAACCCAGAGTGAAAGATAACGTTCGAAAATACCCATTAGCTCTGTTCCGCAAGTGAGTTGAGTAAGGTTTCCAGTTCAGTTTTTTTCATTGTTTCAATTGGGTTTTGAAGCAGTTTTTCTAACCTGTTTTTTAAAAGGTTCATAGTTGAATGAAATGCTGTTTGAATTGTGTCGTCATCATCCTGTTGTCGAGAGGGGTCTGTTAAGCCCCAGTGGACTTTAACGGCACTCTCAAGCCAGATAGGGCAGCTATCTCCAGCAGCCTGATCACAAACGGTGATAACGATGTCTGGCATGAAATGACTCAACTCATCCTGGCTTTTGCTATACAGCGATTCGGTGTCATAACCTGCCTCACGTAAGTATTTTAATGTCAGAGGATGCACTTTACCTGCCGGATGACTGCCAGCACTGGCTACTTGCCAGCGGTTATTGTCTAGCTTTTGAGCGATGGCTTCGGCAAGAATGC
>CBDUGR010000352.1:0-3397 GCA_965366515.1 uncultured Gammaproteobacteria bacterium
ATTGGCCAGAGCACCTCAATTAGTACAAAAATTGCTCAGCTGGCCGGATTGGATGAACTTGGTATTGAGGCCGAACAGGGCATTGAAACGCTTGGCTTTAGCCTTGGCAAACACCTGACACCCAACCTTTATGTTCGCTACGGTATCGGTGTGGTCGACAAGGTCAACAAGCTATTTACTCAATATCAGATTAGTGAGAAATTATTCCTGCAATCAGAAATCGGAGAGGGTCAATCGATCGACCTGATTTATCGTGTGAAATAAAAAATGTCTGACTGCTGGATTAATGGTAGCGAAGAGTACTACTTCCGGGTAGATTCATCGAATCACAATTTGCTAAAAATGAGGCGCATTCTTCTTCCCCAACCGTTAATAAGGAAACATCAGCGATGACCGAAAAATTAAAAAAGATATTTGATACCGCCGTCAATGCGGTCTTTGCGCTGATTCTCGCTTTTCTGGTGCTGGGTATGGCGCTGGGTGCAGTGCAACTAACCTTTAATCTGTGGGATCTTCTGCAATTTAAGGGTGTGACCGGCCAATATATCAATATCGTTTCTGATGTACTGACCCTGTTCATTCTGGTGGAGCTGTCACGCTCTTTAATCGACTATTTTTCAACGCACCGACTGCGACTCACTTTTATTGTTGATGCCGCCATTGTCTTCGTGATTCGCGAAATACTCATACTGCTATTTAAGCAAGAGTTTACCCCAGACTATTTCTACGGGTTTTCCTTGCTGCTTTTTGTTTTGGGGGCATTGCGAACCAGTTCGGTATTGCTGTTCCATCGGGAGCAGCTAATTCTGAACACGATTGATGGACCCAGAAACCCGCAATCACCGAAGAGAAACTAAACAAGATTTAGAGGATCGAGCAATTTTTCCAGCTCGTGACGAGGCAGGTCCGTCAACTCTTCGGCCACATCAACCACTGGCCGACGTTCTACGTAGGCACGCTTGGCAATTTCTGCAGCTTTTTCATAGCCCAGCAGCGGCGCGAGCGCTGTCGCCAGCATCGGGTTACTCCTTAGCTGACGAGCAATATTTTGATCACAAACCTTAAAGGTAGAGATCGCTTTATCCGCCAGCAAATTGCAGGTGTTTGTCAGCAACTCAACACTTTGCAGGAGATTCCATGCGATGACCGGCAACATTACATTTAATTGAAAATTACCTGACTGCCCCGCAACGGTTACCACTGTATCATTACCGATAACCTGGGCCGCAACCATCGCCGCAGATTCAGCAATAACCGGGTTTACCTTACCGGGCATAATACTACTTCCCGGCTGTAATGCCTGCAGCTCTATTTCCGCCAATCCGGCCAGAGGCCCGCTGTTCATCCACCGCAAATCGTTGGCGATTTTCATCAGCACAACGGCAAGCAGCTTCAGTTTACCCGATAGTTCGACACTGCTTCCCTGAAAGCTGAGCGCTTCAAAAAAACTGGGAGTTGGCTCGAAAGGAAAGCCTGTCAGGGAAGACAATTCGATCGCGAAAATACGGGCAAAATCAGGGTCCGTGTTGACGCCGGTACCCACCGCAGTGCCCCCCTGCGCCAGTTGATACAATCTAGGTAATGTCTCAATAAGAGACTCAAAACAATGACCGATTTGACTCGACCATCCGCTCAACTCCTGCGCCAGAGTCAACGGCATGCCATCCATCAGATGAGTACGCCCGATCTTTATCACATCTTGCGCAGCAGATGCTCGCTTGTCGATACTCTCCTGCAAATGCCTCACTGCCGGCAGCAGTCCTTCCTGCAATTGCAACACCAGGCTGATATTAATCGCCGATGGAATCACATCATTACTACTCTGCCCCCGATTTACCTCGTCATTCGGATGCACCGGGCGCGACAGCTGCTTGCTGCTCAGCGTGGCAATTACCTCGTTGATATTCATATTAGTGCTGGTACCCGACCCGGTTTGAAATACATCCACCGGGAAGGCATCATCATATTCACCCGCCGAGACTTGCAAAGCTATCTGACTAATAACCTCAGCGATTTCCGGATCCAGCTGATTTAGTTTGCCGTTAGTAATGGCCGCGCAGGCCTTGATCAATCCCAGCGCCCTGATAAAGGGTCGCGGCATCCGCAGCCCGCTTACCGGAAAATTATCAAGTGCCCGTTGTGTCTGCGCACCATAAAGCGCCTCCTCTGGGACTTTGATTTTGCCGAGGCTATCCTGCTCCAACCTGTATTTCATGCACCGAACTCAAAGCTGATTAAGTACATAGGGCAATATACCTCCGGCTAGAAAGTAATCTGTTTCGCTGACCGTATCGAGGCGCAGCAGCAGATCAATTTGCTTGATGACCTGCTGGTCACGTCTAATCACCAGTTGAATCTGTTGCCCGGGTTGAAGCGCTTTATCAAGCCCCAGTATATCGATGTGCTCATCACCGGTTAAGGACAGTGATTGCAAGCGTAAACCGGACGGAAATTGCAACGGCAACACGCCCATGCCAATCAGGTTGGATCGATGAATGCGCTCAAAGCTTTCTGCGACAACCGCCTTGACCCCTAGCAATAATGTCCCCTTTGCTGCCCAGTCGCGGCTCGAACCGGTCCCATACTCTTTCCCGGCGAAGACCACAGTTGATATTCCCTGCTCTAAATACTGCATGGCGGCATCATAGATAAACTGTTTCTCAGAGGTGCCTGAAATACGCGTATAGCCGCCCTCGATATCCGGTACCATTAGATTGCGTATCCTGATATTGCCAAAGGTACCGCGCATCATTACTTCGTGATTACCCCGCCTGGAACCGTAGGAATTAAAATCTTTCTCTTTAACACCCATACTTCGCAAGTATTCGGCAGCAGGACTGTCGACAGGAATAGTACCGGCGGGTGAAATATGATCAGTGGTAACTGAATCACCAAATAGGGCAAGAATCCTTAAATCCATCAAGTTGGTATTCTTCGCTGCGGTATATTGCTCATCGAAGAATGGTGGCAACTGAATATAGCTGGATTGCGGCATAAACTCATAGGTTTCACCACTCGCCACTTCAACCGACTGCCAGTTCTCATCACCCGCAAAGACCTGCCCATAACGTCGCTTGAACATATCTTTATCGATACTCAACATCGCCTGTTGGATCTCTTTACTGGTCGGCCAGAGATCTCTGAGGTATACCGCTTCTCCGTTTTTCCCCAACCCTACCGGTTCCACTTCAAGATCTATAGAACATGTGCCAATCAGTGAAAAAATAACCACCAGTGGCGGCGACGCTAACCAGTTGGCCTCCACTAGTGGGTGGATGCGACCTTCAAAATTTCGGTTGCCTGACAGAACAGCAGCGACCACCAGGTCATTTTCCTGAACACAGCGGGTCACGTTATCAGGCAGAGGTCCGGAATTGCCAATACAGGTGGTGCAACC
>CBDUGR010000353.1:0-3382 GCA_965366515.1 uncultured Gammaproteobacteria bacterium
GGCAACGATCGGCTTGGTATAGGCGAATCCGGTCACCATAAACCGGTTGTTATCTAACGTATTACCTCGTAATAATTCATGAGCGACAGATAACGCCCGGGCCGAAGAAAGATCCCAGTTGGATCTGAATTTTGAAGTCGTAATAGGTACACTATCGGTGTGCCCTTCGACCGAAATTTTTCCGGGAACACCCTTTAACACCTCCCGAACCGACGCCATAACAGGAATAAAACGCCGCTTTAAACTAGCCGAACCGGAAGGAAAGGATCCCTGCTCCCGGACACGAATAATAATACGCCTGCCCCGCGTTTCCACATCCACTTTCCCGGTACTGATCTCTTTTTTCAACGAAAACGCCAGCGCCTTGGCATCCTCTTGCGTTGCCTTGATCAGCTGCTGCAGCTTCTCCAAAAGTATCTGTTTTATCAACGCTTTATCGACTGTGGCCGCAGCCGACTGCTCACCACTTTCCCCCTCTCCTTCCTTCTGAGTCCCCGTATCATCAACATTGATATCGAGTGTGTTTTTTGAAATATCAGTTGTCGATTGACGAACTTCGTTAATAGGCGTTGGCTCTGGTCGACCCGGGCTAAACTCCTGAGCAATAACGCTGGTACCCTTTGGAATGTCCTTGACGTTGATCTGATTCTGCACACCGAATGCGTCACGCATAGAACCCGCCAGTTGTTTGTATTTCAGTACATCCATTTCCGAAAATGAGAGCAGCAACACAAAAAAGCACATCAACAGCGACATCAGATCTGCAAATGTCGCCATCCAAGCGGGGATTCCCACAGGACAGTCAGGGCATTCTTCTACTACTTCAGACATAAGTCACCTAAGCCCATTGCGTCCTATTTTTTTGTAGCGCGCTGCGCTGGCGCCAGATAAGTTTTCAGCATGGACTCAATCACGCGCGGATTTTGACCGGCCTGAATCCCCATCAACGCGTCAATGCACATGGACTTGAGTCGCCCCTCCTCGGTTTTTCTCAAATCAAGCTTATCTGCAATCGGAATTGCGACCATATTAGCCAGCATAGCGCCATACAGTGTAGTCAGTAGCGCAACCGCCATCGCTGGACCAATTGCTTTGGGATCATCCATGGCGGACAACATAGCCACCAGACCGATCAAGGTTCCGATCATCCCCATCGCTGGCGCGACATCTCCTATCGCCGTAAATACCTTGGCTCCCCAACCATGGCGCTGCTCAGTTTGCCTCATCTCTTTGGTTAGGACATCCTTCACAATATCGCCATCATGTCCGTCTACCAGCATTTTCACCCCCTCCTGTAAAAATTCATTGCTGATTTCCTGACCTTCAAGCGCCAGTAAGCCGCCTTTACGCGCAACATCCGCCATTTCTACAACTTTAGGGATCAGTTCATCGATTTTATCCAGTTTATAGGTAAAGGCTTTGGCAGCGACTTTCACTGCACCGAGGAATTGGCCCATGCTAAATTTCATCAATACGACCATTAACGTTCCGACAATAACAATCAGCAACGAGGGGACATTGACAAAAACAATTATGGAGCCACCCAGCACCATCGCCATGATAACGATGCCAAAAGCCCCCAGTAGCCCTATTAAGGTTGCTAAATCCACACTTTACTCCCACTAATGTTTGGTTCACTGCAGCCAGTCACAGTGACACTATCTTCAGGTGTTTTTCTTTATATCGGTCAATATCTATTGATCTGAAGTAACTCGAGGCATGTTAATAGAGCTTATCTAGTGATTTCAACTGAAATCAACCTTCTCTTTTACTTGAAACAGGACTTAGATCATTCCGGCCCATTGATTCTTGGATACAAGTTGGTTAACAATGCGGTTTATTCTAGTGTCTTTGGTTTATGGAAGTTTGCTTATGCCCAAAAAAAAGCAGGGTTATGATTTTGAAAAATCAATCAATGATCTGGAACAGCTGGTTGAGCGCATGGAAAGCGGAAAACTTTCATTGGAGGAATCTTTGACCGCTTTTGAACAAGGGATAAAACTCACCCGGGAATGCCAGACAATGCTAGCTCAGGCTGAGCACAAAGTTCAGATGCTGACACAAAAAAACGACGATTGCTATCTGGAACCCCTGGAAGAAAAGGAACCATAGCCAATTTCAATAAATAATCAGGGTAGCGTGATTCAATACCACATCGCCCATCGAAGATAAATTGACGCTGTCAACATAACACTCAAGAGCTGCCAAACCCCATGTCGGTCAAACCTTTTATACAAGCTTGCCAGGAGCGGGTAAATCTGGCGTTACAACAAAGACTACCGAGACCTGAAGGTGTCGCCAAACGATTATACGATGCCATGCATTATGGCGTGCTAAATGGCGGCAAGAGGCTGCGCCCTGCACTGGTGTACGCAACGGTCAAGGCCCTTGACTGCCCATTAGCGGTGGGCGACGATGCTGCCTGTGCCGTTGAAATGACCCATTGTTATTCTCTTATTCATGATGACCTACCGGCAATGGATGATGATGACCTGCGTCGTGGCAAGCCTACTTGCCATATTGCATTTGATGAAGCGACCGCCATTCTTGCCGGCGATGCACTTCAAGCCCAGGCATTTGAAGTAATCGCAAACATCCATAACTGTGATACCAGCAGCGACAACAAACTGAGAATGATCGCTTTTCTAAGTAAATGCAGCGGCAGCCTGGGTATGATTGGTGGGCAAGCCATCGACCTGGCGAGTGTAGGCCGGGCGCTCAGCCTGTCCGAGCTCAAGCAAATGCATACCTGCAAAACCGGCGCTCTTATTAATGCCTGTGTTACTCTCGGCGCACTGGCAACCAATCGCGCAAGCCAGGCTGAGCTGGCCGCGTTATCCACCTTTGCAATTAGCATTGGCTTAGCATTCCAAATTAAAGACGACATACTTGATGTTGAAGGCGACACCCAGACACTCGGCAAACAGCAGGGTGCTGATCTTGATTTAAACAAACCCACTTACACATCGCTGCTGGGGCTTGAAAAAGCCAAGGAAGAAGCCCATCGACAGCATCAAAAAGCCATTGCCGCCCTGGATCTGTTTGATGATAAGGCCGATACGCTTAGAGAGCTTGCCACCTATATTATCGAAAGAAATCACTAACTCTGGATCATCTGCTACTCAATTAATAACCCGATACCGTCGTGGTATGCATCATACCGCGCGCTTAATGTACAGACCGGGCCCGCAAAATAACTATCAACAGGCAGTGTGAACTTAGTGTAGAATAAAGGCCCTGTTTTCCGAAATTAAACTGATTTAATACATGTTTGACCAAATTCCAAGAAATGCTCCCAGCACCCCTCTGCTTGACCGCCTGGACACGCCCGCTGAGCTAAAACAGCTTTCTGCACAGCAGTTACCCGAACTGGCCAAAGAGC
>CBDUGR010000354.1:0-3354 GCA_965366515.1 uncultured Gammaproteobacteria bacterium
TCCCTGAATGGTGTATTGCATCTGCCATCGCTGTAGCATTTGTCCAATTGGATTACGCAGCCACTGTTCCTCACCTAGCAACTCGATTCCTTCGACAGCACCTCCCTGTTGCAACAGGTACTGAAACAGCGGATCCTGGTTTCGATAATATTCATACTCTTTGACCATTTCCTGTTTAGGTTGCGAAATCAGGGTTGCTAATGGATACGACTCCTTTTCCAGTAGATACAGACCGAATAGGTCTGACTCCACAAACTCGGAGATGCTGCTGGCCAGATCTCTTTGTTTCAGGCTAAACGAGCCTTTGGGCGCTGTCGTAAAAAACTGCGCCAGGAAGGCGGGGATTTCGTTATCCTTAATCATGGATACTCTGTCGAATGAGCTGAATTAATACAGATTAAAATAACACGAACTGTTGATTTAGGAAAACGCCTGTCATTGGGAAAATTCAGCGAGATCCGTACATCTTAGGAAAAAGAATCCAATCTAAAAGGAGGCCATTAACCGACTGACATTAGTGGTAGCTTAGCGCCGGCCAGGGATAAAGTGCACTGTTCTAACGGCTCCCAGACATTGCCTGGACGCATTCCTTTCATAACCTGATCTGCAAGAACAAGATCCTGTATCAGGCCTTGCAGCTTTTCCAAATTCAGGCGGGCAAGAGCGTTGCCGGTGATTTGCTGGCGATTGCTCCAGACTCGGTATTGACGCATCGCCTGCTGTGCGGACTGACCTTTCTCGATCAGTTGAGCCATCGAAGCCAATTGTCGAATTTCCCGGCTCAGCGCCCAGATAATGGTGGCCGCTTCAATACCCTCGGCGCGCAGACCACTGAGTATTTTCTGTGTATGTGCTAAATCACCTTTTAATGCAGTGTCGACAAGGTTGAAAATATTAAAACGCGAGCTATCGCAGACCGATGCCCGTACGCATTCGCTATCAATGGTTTTCTGATCGCTGATGAGTTTGAGTTTTTCGATCTCCTGTGCGGCGGCCAATAGATTGCCATCAACCAGTTCCGCGAGTAGTTTAATGGCATCGCGGTCAGCCTCAATCCCGCACTTGCGCATTCTTCTTGCGATCCATTGTGGTAATTGCTGGTGATCTACGGGCCAGACTGCAACGTGAGCACCCAGCGCATCCAGCGCTTTATACCATTTACTATTTTGCGAGCTTTTATCCAGTTTAGGAGTGATAACCAGCAGCAGGTTACTGTCTGCCGGGTTTTCACAATAGGCTTGCAGTGCTTTGGAACCCTGATCCCCAGGCTTACCGCTGGTCAGCCTGAGCTCAATAATTTTCCTTTCTGCAAACAGCGACATGGCGCTACTGGCGGCCCACAACTCGTCCCAGTTGTACTGTGGGTCGACATGATGGGTCTCCCTTTCTGAGAATCCGGACTGACGTGCAGCCTCCCTGATTAGATCGCAGGTTTCCTGAACGAGCAAAGGTTCATCTCCTGAAACCAGATAGAGGGGTTTCAGTGACTCACTTAGATGCGTTTCCAGTTGCTCAAAGCGCAGGTTCATCGGAGGCTGTACCCGAAAAACAACTAAGAATCCGCTTGCGCTGCAGCTTCGCCGGGTCTGACAGCCTGATAGCGCCGAATGATTTTTTGTATCAAATCGCGTTGCATCTCCTGTCGAAGGATCTGTTCCTCTTCGTAGGCGCTCACGACATTGTTAGGGTCGAACAGATAGACTTTTTCCGCAAAGACCTGGGCGGGACCCTGTAGAACCAGTCCTTCACTGTTTGTGATTCGATAACCGATGATTGATGTCAGTTCATATTCTGCCGCTTTACCTCTGCCACTGGTGCTGATGGTGCGTCGCTTGTCGCTTACCTGAGAGATTGTCAGTGTCAGCGGTGCTTCCTTTGCGGTTTCGGTGAGTTGCACACCCATCGATTTGAATGAGCGTTTCAATGTGCGGCTCAACTCCACATAGTCACCTGGAATGTCTATATAGAGTGTCTTTAGCTGTTCATCCAATACTTCCACGCCGCGCAAATGCCACCCGCAGGCGCTCACCAAAAAAACGGGTAGTAGGATTAGAAGCGTATAGAAACTTCGTTTTAGTGCCTGCATTTCATGTACTCATTGATGATTGATGATTGATATAGACTCCAAGTGACAGCACTAGCCAGCCACTACGATATTAACTAGTTTACCTGGAACCAGGATGACTTTACGAACCGTTTTGCCATCGATAAAACGGACGACATTCTCATTATCTAAAGCAGTAGTTTCGATCGATTCTTTATCGGCGTTCGCATCGACTTCAATTCGCGCACGTAGTTTTCCGTTGACTTGCACTACCAGTTCGACGGTCGAGCGCGTTAAAGCTGAGGTGTCACATTCGGGCCAGAGATTGTTGATGACCGGTTCCTCGTGTCCCAACGCCTGCCATAAAGAGTGACATAGGTGGGGAACAATAGGCGCGAGTAACTGTACCGCTGCTTCCAATGCCTCTCGCTCTACCGCTAACCCCTGAGACGTGGAATGGTCAGCTTTTTTGGTTATATCGTTGAGCAGTTCCATTACTGCCGCAATAGCCGTGTTAAAAGTCTGTCGGCGACCATAGTCATCGGACACCTTGGCAATGGTTTCGTGGGTTTTGCGACGGATATCCCTTTGCTGCTCGGTGAGCTGGCCAAGATCAAGCTCTGGTGCTTTACCGGCATTGACGTGTCCAGCGACTGCCTTCCATAATCTTCTCAAAAACCGGTGGGCGCCCTCGACACCGCTATCGGACCATTCCAGTGATTGCTCAGGCGGTGCGGCAAACATGGTAAATAGACGCACTGTGTCGGCACCGTATTGATCGATCAGCTCCTGGGGATCCACGGTGTTGCCCTTGGATTTGGACATTTTTACACCATCTTTTAACACCATGCCCTGGCACAGCAACCGTTTAAAAGGCTCGTCAGAATCTATTAATCCCTCATCACGCATCAGTTTATGGAAGAAGCGCGCGTAGAGCAGATGTAAAATAGCAT
Source organism: uncultured Gammaproteobacteria bacterium (assembly GCA_965366515.1). GTDB lineage: Bacteria > Pseudomonadota > Gammaproteobacteria > Pseudomonadales > IMCC2047 > JAJFKB01. Next base: position 2,998 of record CBDUGR010000354.1, read on the forward strand.
GTTCGATACCACCCACATATTGATCCACTGGTAGCCAGTAGTTGGCGGCGTCGCTGTCCAGCATTCCGTCCTGAAAGTCGGGGCAGGTAAAGCGAGCGTAATACCAGGAAGACTCCATAAAAGTATCAAAAGTATCGGTTTCGTGCTCTACCGCCTGTCCATCCAATTCGGCTTTGCACCATTCTGTATCTGCTTTGATCGGAGAGTGCACACCATCCATTTCCACATCTTCAGGCAATAGCACTGGCAAGCGTTCAAAGGGTACGGCTATCTCACCCCCCTCCGGTAAGTTGAAAATGGGGATTGGTGCGCCCCAATAGCGTTGCCGGGAGACACCCCAGTCGCGTAACCGGTAAT
>CBDUGR010000355.1:0-3352 GCA_965366515.1 uncultured Gammaproteobacteria bacterium
GTCAGACCAGCGCGCTCAACCGCGGAGATGTGCACAAACACATCTTTGCTACCGTCTTCAGGATTAATAAAACCAAAATCTTTTGTGGTATCAAACCATTTTACTGTGCTATTTTCCATTAAAAATTACTTTATTCTATTAAATATACAATCAGAGTCATGCGGGGGAAAGGGTGAAACGGAGGAAACCTTAAAAGCATGTATCAGGCATTCTTTCTACCACATTATAACAATAAATGTATTTATCTAAAATCGCACTCAGCCTGCCATATTGCCAAGGATAAATTATACGAATGTAATATAAGACTGTGTTTATGAACTTAAGTTCCAATATTTATCATTCCATAATGCACAATTGCAACTTTAAACACACCAACAGCTGGCTTAAGGCCATTATCACGCCAAAAGTACGATGATTAGTATAAGTCTAAAAAGTTTAGCTCGCCAAAACGGATAAATCTGGGCACTGGAGATTAATCATATTTATACCATAAAACCGCTTCTTGAATATTATTTTACATAATGTGGATAATGATCTCAAGAACTCGTATATCATCTTGTAGAATGCGATACATAGTTTATAAGTTGAGCTTAGGTTACGGCTTACGCATCTTTTCTTAGCATATGGCAGATAAATATTAATATAGCTATAATTACTAACTATTAGGTCTTTAGAAGTGAGGACGACCTCACTTCTCTATTTCAATCGGGGACGGCTCCAATAATCAGAGAGGCTTCAATGAATTTTAGTTGGATTATTCTTATTCTTGCCGGATTATTCGAAATTGGATGGGCGATTGGACTTAAGTACACCGAGGGTTTTACTCGGCCATGGCCAACCTTATGGACTGCGCTCGCAATAGTGATTAGCGTTAGCTTACTTAGTGTAGCGATGAAATCGCTGCCAGTAGGAACAGCATATGCTGTTTGGGTTGGTATAGGTATAATTGGCACGGTAATATTCAGCATTGTTTTGTTCGACGAGTCAGCAAATGTTTTTCGATTATTTTGCCTTGGACTTATAGTGGCAGGTATTGTTGGTCTCAAGCTTGGAGCGCCGGCTTAAAAGCTTTTTCCAGCCGATACCTTTCTTAATTTAGTCTTAATTTAAGCGCTCTGTTACTGTGCAATACTCTACTAAAATAGTCGTATAAGTTTTTCAATTTATGTTAAATATTCTCAGTGGATACTATAGCGAAAAGATCGCTAATTTGGAAAATGTTGCACATAAATTTAGCCTCTAGCTAATATTCCTGAATTATATGTAACGCGCACGCTCCCCGTTCAAGTAACACGGGGGGCTACAAATACATCAATCAGAAAATTAACAGATTTTTGATGCGTTGACTATCAGAAGTATTATTCAAAGAATTCTGATTATGAAAAGCGCAACCATCCCGTTACGTTCTTAGTTTACCCTTAATCCTGCTGTCCTTTGGTGAATGTTGAGCCTGCTTTTGCTTTTATAAAAAATAAAAATATAAATCTATAGAAAGCAGCGGATAAGCACGTCCCGCGCGACGCGCAAGCGGGAGCAAGGGCCGTGCTTTTCTGCTGCAATAAAATTTATACTTGATACTCTAAAGTTTTACATAGCAATCCCGATAACATTCATGTAAAACCCATACAAAATATTTATAAGTGTTAAAAGGATTATCAAAATGAAAGCAAGTGATTTAGTGGCATCTTGGACAACTCGAGATAATAAACGCCTTACCAATCGGCAATTTTCGATCCGATTACCAGTGCATATAGCGGCTCGTGTCTCTGGATTGTGCGATATGTTTCCGAGAAAAACGCGTACTGACATTATCGCGGATTTACTGGATTCCGCCTTGGAAGAACTGGAAAAAAGTTTTGGCCATGACTATTCAGAAAATGATGAAATTGATGTGATTGATGGTATGAGCATTTATCCAGATATTGGCACTTTTGGGAAATATGCAAGATTTGTGAATAAACACTACGAAGAGCTTGAGAAAGAATTAGGCAACGAGAATTCGCTATCTTTATTGTCTGAATATATAAGCAAACCAGCGAAGCAACAAAATGAAGAAGACGATTTCTAATCTTCTGCTTTTTGGTCATGATACCGTCGAATGCGCATACTACCTGCGTAAGACTTACGGTTGCACCTTGAACTTTGAACAACTGGCTATTGATAAGGAAGCGCTGCGCCAAGTAAAACATGCTGATCCAAAAGTGATCAAACTAGGCAGCATGGAGTTTCTGCTGCAACCCTATGGCAGTTCCTCCGGTTTCCCCTTTGTTATATCAAATCAGGATTACACCATTGCCTTTGGTGAATTTAATAATCCTTCCTTCTTCGTCAAATTCCGCAGTTTGGCCTTATGGCGTGAAGGTGCTCTCGCTTTGCATCAACGATTCATGCATTGGGCGGAAGAATTAGGGCTGGTGGCCATAAAACCGGAAGGGCTCTCGCGTGTCGACTTTAGCTTTGACTATCACTTGCCGGATATCGACTTTGACGAAGATAGTTTTGTATCGCTTTCTGGTAAAGATACGCAATATCGCAAAGATGGCAAAGTGCAAACCTTCAAGTTTGGAGGATCCGATATTGTTCTTAGAATTTATGACAAAATCGCTGAAATTGAAGAACAAAGCGGCAAGGCATGGTTCTTTGAATTGTGGGGTGTGACAGAAAACGTATGGCGTATCGAGTGGCAAGTCCGTAAAGACACCCTTAAACGTTTTGGTATTCGCACATTTGCCGATCTGCATGATGGTCAGGGTGATGTGTTGCGCTATTTGGCTGATGAACACACGACCTTGCGAAATAAGAACGATGACGGTAATCGCTCGCGCTGGCCATTGCATTCGCTGTGGTTAGACCTGCAAGCGCAAATTAGAAAATTGGAGTGCCAGGGCGTCTATCGAGAAATCGACCAGCAAGCCATACTCAATGAACGACTGATGCGCATTACCATCAGCATATACGGCTATTTAAAGCGTATTGCCGCTGTTCACTGTCTCCAGACAGGTGAGCCCATGATTTCAGATGCCGAAGCCCTGAGCCGACTGGAAAAGTTGATTGCCAAGGTCCATGAGCCGATGACATGGAAGAATGACGTGACCAAGCGCATTGATTCGATAAGGCTGGGAAAATGGTAATGTCAACGTTACACGAGATGATTCTCCAACTGCTCAACGCCCGTAAGAATCGGGTATTGCTGGTGGCCCAATTATCGTTGCCTGAATCCCAATTTAAGGCTTTCAGGCAGATTTTTTTAGATGAATTCGGCAAAGGTGGCTTGGAAAAGGAATTGGCAAGGGTATTCGCCGAAAAGCGTCACAAGGAACGGTAAGGCATGGGCAGGAATAGACTATGCAAA
>CBDUGR010000356.1:0-3320 GCA_965366515.1 uncultured Gammaproteobacteria bacterium
CCTCCCTCTTCCCAGGCTTTAAGCGCTGCAGTCCCGATAATGGCAATATCACCATGAGCACCAATGAAGTCGATATCCTCTTTAGAACTCACACCGAAACCCACACCCAGGGGCAGATCTGTAAACTGTCGACAGCGGGATAGAAATTGTGCCACATCATCTGACATCTGCGTTTTTCCTCCGGTCACCCCTTTTCTCGCCACGACATAAACCAAGCCATGAGCAGCTCTCGCCAATTGCTCAAGCCGCTGATCGGTGTTTGTCGGGGTCATCAAAATAACAGGGGTTAGTCCCGCATCTAGTGAAAGCTGATGTAATTCCTGTGCTTCTTCAATGGGCAGGTCGGGTAAAATATAGCCACTTCCACCGGCATCCTTGAGACGATTCACAAAGCGCTCATGTCCCATCTTAAACACTGTGTTGTAGTAACCCATCATCAACACTTTGAAACTGAACCGGTCCGTGACGTGTTTCATAAAATCAAAACAATTGCCCACCCGGACGCCCTGCTCTATAGCCACCTGGTTAGCCTTTACAAAAAGCGGCCCATCGGCGGAGGGTTCGGTGAAGGGGAACTGTAATTCGACAAAATCCACCCCGAACTCTTCCATAATCTCAAGCTCTTTGAGATTGTCCTCAAAGGAAGGGTAGCCACAGACTACGTGCGTCATGACCAGCGGTGATTTGGATTTTTTACGCGTTTCAATAAACTGCTTAAGCTCCATATTCAACCGCCTTGTCACGAATAAAGGACTTCCAGTGGTCATCGTCCAGCGCATCAGCCACGGTAAAAATGTCCTTGTCTCCGCGGCCCGATTGATTCACCAATATAATCTCATCTTTAGACATTTCAGGCGCTTCGGCGATAGCGCGCGCAAAAGCATGGGTGCTCTCCAGCGCCGGAATAAGTCCCTCCGTGGCCATCACCAGGCGTAATGCCTCTGTTACTTCGTCATTAGATGCTGCGGCAAAACGCACCCGCCCCTGTTCCAGCAGATAAGGAAAGATCGGACTGATCCCTATATAATCCAGACCCGCCGCGACGGATTCTGTATCTAACATGTTACCGTCATCATCCTGCAGGAAAAACGTCTTGTAACCCTGCGCCACCCCGACGGAGGCATCTGGATAAGCCAGTCTCGCGGCGTGATGCCCAATACCGGTGCCGCTACCACCTGCCTCACAACCGATCAACTCAACAGACTCATCATCCAGAAAACCCTGAAAAATCCCCATCGCGTTGGAGCCACCGCCAACACAAGCGTATACCCGGTCGGGCAGTCGGCCCGCCAATTCCTGTATCTGACGATTTGCCTCCTTGCCAATAATGGACTGAAAATAACTGACGATCTCTGGAAAAGGGTGTGGACCACAAGCGGTACCCAGCACATAGTGGGTAGTGTCCATATTGGCCACCCAATCGCGCATACATTCATTAATCGCATCTTTTAAGGTACGTTGCCCATCCTTGACCGCAATGACCTCGGCTCCAAGATTCTCCATCCAGAACACGTTCGGGCGTTGCCGCAGAACATCCACTTCTCCCATGTAAATCTTGCATTCAAAACCGAATTTTGCCGCCATGGTCGCGGTCGCAAAGCCATGCTGACCAGCGCCAGTTTCGGCAATCACTCGTGGCTTACCCAGTCTTTTGGCCAGCAATCCCTGACCCATCACATTATTAATTTTATGCGAGCCGGTATGATTCAGATCCTCACGTTTAACATAGATCTGAGCACCACCCAGTTTTTTGGACAGGTTAGGCAGGTAGGTAACCGGAGTCGGACGCCCCGAATATTGCCGCATTAATTGCTCAAACTCTTCCCAAAAACCGGGATCTTCCTTGCAGGCGTTAAAACAGCTTTTTAACTCCTCAATGGTCGAGGTAAGAATCTCCGGGACGAAAGCTCCGCCATATTGGCCATAGTAACCTTCGCGCCCTTTTTCAAAATCAAACAAATCCATAGCGCGCCTTTCAGGATCATGGGGGGATAAAAATTAAAGTGGATGGATAGCTTAACGGATAACGTTAAAAATACAAGCTTGGGCGCACGGATCTATTGGGGTGCCAGCCCTAACGAAACTGGCATTGTTTCCGGCGATTTTTTGAGTGACCTCTGTTGCTCCAGTCTATCGCCTGCTATGAGAGCGCCATCTGTATGAATACAACAATGATAGCGATAGGACAAAAATAACGGATATAGGATGGCCAGATTTTCCAGAACAAACTGCTTTCGACTTCAGCGTAACCCTGCTTGATCTCCTCAAGCATTTTGTTTCTATGCCAAATCCAGCCCGCGAAAACGCAGAGCATTAAACCCAACACAGGCTGAGAGAATCTAGTGGTTGCACGAATAGTTAAACCAAACAGCACCTCAAAATTAAATGCAATGATAACGCTGATGGTTGCGATCACCAGACCGATGACCTGAGCCGCGCGTTTGCGATCTATACCATGATTTTCCACCGCATAGGCCACTGGCACTTCTAACATGGAGATAGAGGATGTCAGCGCGGCGATACCCATCAGCACAAAAAAGGCAAAGGAGATAAAAATACCGACAGTTCCCATGGTGTCGAACAAAGCCGGTAACACCGTAAAAATAAGCGTATCTTCCGAGATGAGCTGGCCCGTCGCATCAAAAATCTGCACACCGTTGGCCTGGGCAACATACATGGCTGGGATGATCAACATACCAGCCATCACGGCAATTCCGATATCCACCAAAGTCACCATTTTTCCAAGGTAGGAGAGGTTTTCTTTTTGACTGATATAGGATCCATAAACCAGCATCGTACCCACTCCTAAAGACAGAGAGAAAAAAGCCTGGCCGAGTGCGCTGACAATTAATTTGGTATCCACGGCACGACTAAAGTCAGGTAGTAGATATGCCTTGACCCCCTCCATTGCGCCATCCTGAAACAACACATAAACAATCAACAATAACAGCAGACCCAGTAGCGCTGGCATCAATCGAGTCGACCACTTTTCAATACCGTCCTTCACACCACCACTGATAATCGAAACGGTTAATGTCAGGAAAATTAACAGAAATATAATGTTGCGATACAAACCAAAGTCCGTCAGCCAGTCGGCTGCCCCTTGCTGCCCCAGCAGCTCTGCAATGGGCGCAAGAATGTATGAGAGCATCCAACCTGCTACCAGCGCATAAAAACTCAATATCAAACTGGCGGTTATAATGCCTACAAAACCTGTGATGGAACCGATCAGATAGGAAGTTTTGCTATTTGAAATCAATCGCAGCGCATTTACCGCGTTGGATTTTGCGTGTCGCCCGATTATTAACTCTGCCATCAAT
>CBDUGR010000357.1:0-3319 GCA_965366515.1 uncultured Gammaproteobacteria bacterium
GGAATAGTAATAATCTGAGTATTTTCTTGAAAGGTTAATCTTACCAAAGGATCTCTCTTTGGTTGTCATCATTGTTGAAATCAAATAGGCAAAGCCATTTCTGACCGTGCCTCAATAATTCCAGTTTTTTGAATTATTTCCGGAAAACCGAATTAAATTAAAGATAATATCAATCTGAAAAATTTGGCTGCACGGTAATTGTTGAATGATTACATGTTCTTGTTTTCACTGTAAGCGTTGTCCTTTTTTGGGAATGATTATTGCATACTACAATGTGGTAGCCTTCTGTTGGCTCATTAACTCTAATTAAAAGGAGCAACATATGTCAAAATATAAACTCATTGCTGTTGCTGTGATATGTTCAGTATTCACATTCATCAGTTCAGCAAATGCTCTATTGGTTGGTGACACCGATGATCTTGTGGCTGGAGGAATCTCATTCCAGCCACAGCAAGACAGTCTATTTAATGTTAACTGGCTAGTGGATGATTACAACACCAATATTGATCCAGATTTACCTTCTCCTTTAACATTTTTAGGCAAATGGGAAGTAGATGAAGGTGATTGGGAAGGTGTAGATCCAGGATTTGGTGATACTGGAACCTTTTCAGGCACTTCTGGTACGTGGTCTGCTCCATCCGGATGGACAACTGCACCGATTTATTACAGCATAAAAGCCGGCGGACAGGGGCAAAGCGGTGGTGGATTTGAGTTATACTTTGCTGACGGAGCGACTTCAGGTTCATGGAATACCTCTGGCCTTGGCAATGCAGACCTCTCACACATAAGTTTCTGGACAGCTGATGGTGGCGGTGGAACTCCACCAGCACCAGTCCCAGAACCTGCAACTATGCTTCTCTTCGGAACAGGATTAGTTGGCCTTGTTGGAGCAAAGATGAGACGCAAGAAATAATATTTCATTAAAACAACATTTATTGAGGCAGGGTCAGAAATGACTCTGCCTATTTTCTTTCTAGGTTAGAAATGCTAACAGAATATTGACGACCGTTAATTGCCCAATCAAATCTCAATATTAAGGTAAAATCCTCTAAATTGATCTTGTTCCTGTATCTTCAAAGTCTCCAGCTAAGAAATCATCCGGTCCCTATCAATCGATATCTTCACAGGAAACAGATAATATAACGGCTGAACGCTCAAGCAGAGGCCTGCCTTTTGACATCTGTTGCCCTAAAAAGAAGACAAAGCCCATTTGCTAAACTGGAAAATTTCTATACAAAACTCCAATAGATTGCTAAAAATATCCTCGTGTCCCTAATTTCTTGCCCGCAATTGTTCCAATAAGGCACGGAACGTAGCGCACTGATTTGTGTAAAAAGGTCCAAACTATAAACAAGGAGGTGAAAAAAACTAAACTCTGGCACAGGTGGTATTATTCTGGCTATGTTGAAGAGATGTAATGAAAGCAAAACCTAACTCTGGTCAAGGAGGTATAATTTTGGCTATGTCAAAAAGAAGCACAGGGAGAGCTTATTCACTAATTTTCGCTATTTTTTTCGTCTCATTCGTCTTCATTGTTGAAGCGTGGGCCGAGCCAGTTCTTATGGTTAGTGGACGTTGGGACAACACCTTTCTAATGGTCGATCTTGAAAAAGCTATTGACCCTGCTAATGATAGTACATCGAATGCGGTTATCAATCGAGTTCGCTATACTCCTGATGCCCCTGACGGTCGTGTATTAGGTGGTCAGGGTATTAACTTGGCTATCCCGCCAAATGGTCGTTTTGCATACGCAATAGATCATGGACGAATGAGTATGGACAATGTTGAAGCTTTCTATAGAGGTGAAAGAATTCAACACGGATTCGATGGTTATGTTGTTGTTTTTGATTTAAAGAAAGCGCTTGATCCAACTAATAATATGACATTGAACGCTGTGGACGAGTTTGTTTCCACTGGTGGCTTTGGGGCGACTGGAATAGTTATAACCGAGGATGGTAAGCATGCCTTCATCGCTCAAGCTGAAGAAAAAGACAGTGAAGACGGTGGTCGATATATAAAAATTCTGGATTTAGAGAAAAGAGAAGTAATTGGTGAGGTTGAACAAGCGCTGGGGAACCCGGGCTTCCCATGCCCACCGAATAGAATGCCTGTCGGTGCGCCTGATCTTAACTTCGGATGTTTTCCCGATACGAATGGAATGGTCTACAGTCCCATAGGTGGCGGCTACATTTTCACAGGAAATGGGGGAACAGAGGATGTTGGAGTGATTGACGTCCAGCGGGCACTTGCTGGTGACCCAGGTGCTGAGATATTCCGGATTCCTGTACAAACTGGTCCCTTTGGGGTTGGTGTTAGCCCTGATGGGAAGTATGTTGCCAGTGCAAATCGTGAAAGTCAACGAACCGGAAAAGAAGGCAATACAATTTCTATCATCGATGTTGAAAAAGCTATAGCTAAAGATAAAAATGCTGAGGTCGCTAGAATCCTTGTTGGAACGAATGACCCTGGTGTCGCTACTCGCCCATTTCATCCTGTCTTCATTGATGGCGGAAAACGTATTATAGTTAGCAACTTTAGAGCTAATAACGTCTCCATAGTTGATGTTGAAAAAGCCATCAAAGGTGAGCCGGCTGAAGTTACAAGAATTCCCATCGTAGCACCAAAAGATGCGACTGCGAATTCTAAACCTCGTGGAATTACTGTTTTTAAGGATGGACGATATGCTGCTATTACTGGCGATGGACCATCCACAGGTAAACCCCCAAAAAATGGGCCTGGCAGTTCCGTTCTCTATATCTTAGATCTTCAGAATTTAGAAGTAGTAAGCAGAGTAACTGGTGTCGGAAATGAAGCATATTTTACTGCTCTTGTTCCTGATGACATAAAATAATTACATAACACCTGCGAGCATCCCGCTGTAAGGGGATGCTCGCGCCATTGTACAAATCATCTATTCAATACTCTCTACAGTAGCTTCCACTTGGCCTCCTGCTTTTTGGTAGATTGCTAATTCTTTAATAAAGCTCAATATCTGTGATGAATCTGGGACTTCAGCTACACGTATCTCAATTCGCTTCATCTGACCTCCGCAGCTTCAAAATTCTATAAGTCCTCAACATGACGTTTCGGGCCATACCAGTTATGGTTTATTTTCGGCAGGAATATTATCGGTTATTGTTTACAATGGAGCTGATAACACGGCAGTATCGTGCAGTCCTAAATTCAAGATAGCAATGGCAGGACTAAGCTGTCTCAATCGTGGCAGGGTGAATATGTTCCTGTGCAGGTACAAATTGATAGTGAATGGAGGATTTGCTGACAGGAAACTGATGAGGTACAGAAGAATATTAAATCACTC
>CBDUGR010000358.1:0-3318 GCA_965366515.1 uncultured Gammaproteobacteria bacterium
GCGCCCCTGCCAGATAACATTATTTTGATTACCGACGGATTGCCTACGCAGGGTGACCGCAAACCACAAGCTACCACAGTATCAGGGAAACAACGCCTCAAACTGTTCAGGCAGGCCATTGATGAATTGCCTAAAGGTATCCCGGTCAATGTCATCTTGCTGCCACTGGAAGGAGACCCAATGGCTGCATCGAGTTATTGGAAGCTGGCCCTGGCAACCGGAGGAGCATTTCTTAGCCCTTCAAAGGACTGGCCATGAGGATAAATCGTCGAGAGGCAGAAACAGTTAGTATCTCTTTTCTGGATGTTATTTGCTGTGGCTTTGGGGCGATTATCCTGCTGCTGATGATTACAAAAATTGTCGAACCCGTTGTGTTGGAGGAAACACGGGTTGATTTGCAGGGAGTGGTAGCCGATTTACAGGCAAAGCTATTTCAAATTCGCGGTGAAACCAAGGTTCTTAATCGCGATTTAACAGTTAAAAACGAACAGTTATCGCTGTTACGCGAAAAGGTGGCTCGTTTGCGCGGGGACCTGATGAGCATTGAAGCTCAGTATCAAGCGTCAAGGTTGGATGCCGATACCCAATCAAAAATAATCGGCCAGCTGCAACTGGCAAAACAAAAGATGACGATCGAAATGCAGCGTCTGCTTGGTAAAGACTATCGGCGCAAGGATGATCTGGTGGGTGGTATCCCTGTAGATAGTGAGTATATTATTTTTGTGATTGATACCTCCGGAAGTATGTTTAATTATAGTTGGGATAAGGTGCAGGAGCAGCTAATTGCGACTCTTAATATCTACCCTAAAGTCAAGGGGATTCAGGTTTTAAACGATATGGGAGACTATATGTTCTCTCGTTATCGCGGGCAATGGATTCCTGATAGCCCGGGGCGGCGAAAGGCCATCATCCAGAGGATGCGAACCTGGAATCCTTTTAGTAATAGCAGTCCGGTGGAGGGTATAACCCGAGCGATTCGGGCGTTCCATGAGCCAGATAAGAAAATCAGTATTTACGTGTTTGGTGATGAATTTACCGGTAAATCAATTGAGGATGTTGTTGATACGGTCGATAGGATAAATACAGTCAATGCCGCAGGTGAAAAAAGGGTAAGAATTCATGCAATCGGTTTTCCGGTGCAGTTCTCCCAGCGTGAGGATTTGCAAAAAACCGGTATTCGTTTTGCTACGCTTATGCGCGAACTAACATATAGAAACGGTGGTACTTTTGTGGGATTGCGTGAATTTCGATAACGGTTATACCCGGAGGGCTAATTAAATTGATGAGTTTAGGGAATCACTCGTGATAATTGAGTCTAATTGCTTATGATGCACACAATATTGTTCATTTTGGTTGCGCTATTGATTGGCTGTGGGGGTACAGTAGTGCACGTTGATGGGCATTTCCCCGATCCATTGGTAGAACAGATGCCGCTCAAGATGGGTGTTTATTATTCAGAAGAGTTCCGCAATTACAAATACGAAATAGAAGACAAAAAGATAGGGAATTATAGTATCAGTACCGGTTCGTCTCAGGTGCGGTTGTTTGATACTTTATTCGCCAGGTTTTTTTCAGAGACCCGGCAACTCTCAGTCTTGCCATCCAATACCACTCCAATAAAGGTAAACGCAGTGTTGGCACCCGAGGTTGAGGAGTTGCAATTTACCATTCCCAGGGAAACGCGAAGCCAGATTTTTGAGGTTTGGGTGAAATATAAAATGAGACTTTATTCGGCGACGGGTGCACCCTTGCTAAACTGGCCGATCACCGCCTATGGCAAGACGCCTAAAGCTTTTATGAAATCGCGTGAAGAGGCATTGGAGCAAGCGGCTATAGTGGCGCTGCGAGATGCGGGTGCTAATTTCGCAACCAGTTTTAGCCGAGTGCCAAAACTGCGCAGGTGGCTGAACGACGAATTAAACAAGGGTGCGGGTGATATGTCGACGGAAGCCGTTTATCCGCATAGCAACAAGGCGGCTGCAACGCTTGATCAGTCAATTGCCGAAACTGAAGAAATGCTGCGAGACAAAGGTTTCGCCGCTAGTGAGTGAATAGCGAACTGGGCATCAAACTAGATGGCGTGCTTTTGTGTATGCGCTAGAAACCTGATCCAAATAGTGGAGGTTGCATGAACAGAAAACTGTACCTGAATAAGTGCATTGGGTGGCTCAAGTTAAGGTTTGTTGCACTGACAGCAATGGCAGCAGCGATACTTCTGACGGGCTGTACTACCACTACCATTAATGAAATGAGGCAGGGTTATACCGGAATATCGAAGAGTGAGTCAATTGTGGTTCTGGGGCGTCGGCACAAAAGTGATTATGAAACAGAGTTTGATTTTGTTCAGTGTGTAGGCGGCGAAATTAGTGGGCAGAAAGCTAAGGTGAGTGTTGTTCCGGAACAGGAGTTTGCGGACAATCTTTACCCCTGGTTTGAACCTCGAACAGCTCCGGTACACCTGGAAGGATTGAACAACCTGTTGCAAAGGGAGCAGATAGCAGAGCGAATAACGGAATTGGGTATTCGCTATATTGTCTGGGTTGATGGATCGACAGAACGAACCAGTTCAGCGGGGTCAATCGCCTGTTCCATCGGGCCTGGTGGTGGAGGGTGTCTGGGATTTGGTACCTGGGATGACGAATCTTTGTACGAGGCGTCAATTTGGGATTTCAAAAACCTGACAACGGTTGGGAAAATCAAGGCGGACGCTAAAGGCACATCCTATATGCCGGCTGTTGTTGTGCCAATCCCTTTGCTGGCGCGGGTAAAAGCCAACGCCTGCAAAGGTTTGGGCGAGCAGCTAAGGAGCTTTTTGACCTCTTCTGAAGAGAGCTAGAGTAGGCGAACGACTGAGCTCCTGGCTGAGCTAGGATTTTTTTTCTTCATAGGCTTTGACAGAAACTTCAATCGCTTTCTTTGCGGCGGCACTGTCAGCCCAGCCTTCAACTTTAACCCACTTGCCTTCTTCCAGGGTTTTGTAGTTTTCAAAAAAGTGTTTGATCTGGTTGACCAGTAGCTCAGGCAGATCAGAAATGTCCTGAACGTTACGATATTCTTTGCTGAGTTTATCGTGGGGTACGGCAACCAGCTTGGCATCCTCTCCAGCTTCGTCGGTCATGTTCAGAATGCCAATGGGGCGGCATCGGATCACAGAGCCAGATTCCACTGGATAGGGGGTCACTACTAATACATCCAGCGCATCACCATCGTCAGCCAGCGTATTGTTAATGTAACCATAGTTTGCCGGATAAAACATGGGTGCCGTCATGAAGCGATCGACAAACATAGCACCGGTGTCTTTGTCGACTTCATATTTCA
>CBDUGR010000359.1:0-3316 GCA_965366515.1 uncultured Gammaproteobacteria bacterium
CTTTTAATCGTGATAACACGGCAAACTGGGCCAGCATACGCAGCGTGTCGGGTGCGCAGGGTGCTTCACTCAAAGAGCTGTTGGACATGAGCTTCTCATAAATTCTAACCTCCTCACTGACTTGCAGGCAGTAAGGAACCTTGACGATATAGACCCGGTCGATAAAGGCTTCATTATTCTTATTGTTTTTGAAGCTCTGCCACTCGGCTTCGTTGGAGTGGGCTAGAATGACGCCTTCGAAGGGAATGGAGCCGATCGCTTCGGTACCGTTATAATTACCTTCCTGTGATGCGGTTAACAGCGGGTGCAGCACTTTGATTGGTGCTTTAAACATTTCCACAAATTCCATAATACCCTGATTGGATTTGCATAGGCCGCCAGAGAAGCTATAGGCGTCAGGGTCGTTCTGTTCATATTCCTCAAGCTTACGAATATCAACTTTGCCCACCAAAGAAGATATATCCTGGTTGTTCTCATCTCCGGGTTCGGTCTTGGAAACGGCGATTTGGTTCAGAATGGAAGGATGTTGTTTGATTACCCTGAACTGACTAATGTCGCCATGATATTCTTTGAGTCTTTTGGCGGCCCAGGGTGACATAATAGTATTTACATAACGTGCGGGGATACCATATTCCTCCTCCAGTATCAGTGCATCTTCTTCCGGATTGAAAAGCGCGAGAGGAGATTCCTGAATGGGCGATCCCTTCAGCGAATAAAAAGGTACATGTTCGATGAGTGCTTTTAATTTTTCCGCCAGCGAGGATTTGCCGCCGCCAACCGGCCCCAGCAGATAGAGAATTTGTTTCTTCTCCTCTAACCCTTGAGCCGCGTGTTTGAAAAACGAGACGATTTGCTCAATGCACTCTTCCATCCCGTAAAAATTACTAAATTTAGGATAGCGTTTGATAATCTTGTTGGAAAAAATTCGACTCAGGCGAGGATCCTGCGAGGTGTCAATAAGTTCGGGCTCGCCAATGGCAATCAGTAAGCGCTCTGCAGCTGATGCATAGGCAGTCGGATCTGTTTTGCATAACTCCAAATATTCTTGCAAGCTATATTCTTCTTGCTGGGCATCCTCGTAGCGGTTCTGGTAGTGGCTCAAAATGCTCATTGTAACCTCCAGGCTATTGCCAATTTACAACTACTACTAAATATCGTCCCCAAATAACAAATACTTTAGAATTAAAGTTTCTCTTTAAGTATATGCCAATTTCGTAGCAGCGTATGGCAAATAAATTAAATTAAGTAAGGGTGATAATTTCCTATTTAGAGGATCCTCAAGAGTCGAAGTTCCTGCACATTAAAGTGATGGGCAATACGAGTCTGGCTGCGTTAGTAGTCGCTCACGCTTTGGGCTTGTGCTGGTATAGCCTGCAGGTCCAGGTATAATTTTTTATCTGTTACAAATAAAAAAACTAATAAGCAGAGTTGTCAGTGTGTAGACGAAAAAATATGTCGCAAAAAATAATTAATCAGTAAAAATATTTTTTAATTTTAATGAGAAAACCGGATGATTAGATGAAATGAGCCGTTATGGAAACGATGATCAGTTGCAGGAAATGGCGCAGTTAATTAGTGCGAATCCAGATTTATTTGTCATATCCGGAGCGGGGGTGAGTACAGAGTCCGGCATTCCTGCCTATCGGGATGAGCAGGGGAACTGGCAGGCTAATGCGCCCATTATGCATCAGGATTTTCTTTGTTCGGAGCAGGTAAGAAAAAGATACTGGATTCGCAGTATGGCTGGCTGGCCCCATTTCAGCAGGGCTCGGCCGAGCGGGGGGCACAAAGCTTTATGCGCAATGGAGTCTGCGGGATACCTGCAATTTTTGGTGACCCAGAATGTGGATCGACTGCACCAGCAGGCAGGTAGCCGCAGGGTGCTTGATTTGCATGGGCGACTTGATCGTATCGTTTGTTTAGACTGTTCCCGAGTGGAATTGAGGTGTGATTTTCAAGAAAGGTTGGAGCAATTAAACCCCGATTATGTCTCGTTAAATGGTAGTCTGGAGCCGGACGGTGATGCCGATATCCGTTGCGGTGATCTCCATGATTTTGTAATTCCGCCATGTGTTGCCTGCACAGGTAACTATATGCCGGAGGTTGTTTTCTATGGCGGATCGGTACCGAAAGGAACAATTAAAAAGGCCTTTGCCGAGCTTCAGCAGTCCAGTGCTTTATTGGTTGTTGGGAGCAGTTTGATGACCTATTCTGTTTATCAGTTTTGTCGGGCTGCTGCGCAAAAAGGGTTACCTGTTTTGGCTATTAATAAAGGAAAAACCAGGCACGATGGCCGGTTTCAGCTAAAACTGGAACTAAACTGTTCTGAAGCGTTATCACAACTCTTGCGTCTGTTGACTGACAGGAAGTAACAGTGGTTGCCGAGGCCTATTTACTGCATTGATTGGGAAACATCGATTGCCAGGCTTCAAAGCCCCCGTCGAGGCTGTATACCTCAGCAAAGTGCTGTTCCGCAAAAAACTGAGCTGCACTTTGGCTCGAATTGCCATGGTAACAACAGACGATAAGCGGCTGCTCTTTGTTGGCGTGTTTGAGAAAATCGGCGACTGCTTGATTATCAATATGCTGTGCATCTGTCATATGTGATGCCTGAAAGCTTTGTTCATCGCGAATATCTACCAGTGTGACCTTTTTTTCATCGATCATCTGTTTTGCATTTTTGACTGATAATCTTTGGTAATTCATAGCAAACCCCTTTCAGCGGGTCGTTAACATCGACTCGCAATTACAGCTAAAAACTTGATGATCATCCAGTCTCATCATGGTTAGCTTGCGGCCCCATACACAACCAGTATCCAGGGCAAATACGTGGTCTACGTTACTTTCGCCTTCCAATGCGGCCCAGTGGCCAAATAAAATTTTGTGGTTGCGGGTTTTCCGGTTATTGTGTGCGAACCAGGGGCTAAAGCCATTCGGTGCGTTTTCGATTCCCTGGTGATGATTGAGTTCCAGCTTGCCCTGTTCGTCGCATAAGCGCATCCGCGTCAGGTAATTTGTGATCAATCTTAACCGCGGCCAGCCAGTGAGACTTTCATCCCAGCAATCCGGTTGATTTCCATACATATGGTAGAGGAATTCTTTGTAATCTGGCCCTCTTAACGCCCGCTCAACCTCACCGGCCAGCGCCAGTGCTTTTTGAATATCCCATTGCGGTGGTAATCCTGCGTGTACCAGAATTGAGTTTCTCTCAGTATCAAAATGCAATACCGGTTGTTTCCTTAACCATTCTAGCAAATCCTCGCGATCGTCTGCCGCCAGGATTGCGTTTATAGAGTCGTGGGGGGGAGGCTTTCTG
>CBDUGR010000360.1:0-3308 GCA_965366515.1 uncultured Gammaproteobacteria bacterium
AGTATTGAGGCGATCATTCAGAAAGAACCGCAGATTAAGGGTAGCGAAGTCGCCATCATTTTGCTGACGCGAAATGTTGAAGAAAGCAAAATGAACAAGGCTATTGCTGAGATTGAGTCCCTTGATTCGACTTTGGGTGAAATTGTTAAAATTCGTGCAGAGTCTTTGATTAATTGATAGCTCGCAACTATTTTCATGACGTATCGATATTAAGGTAGAGAAGCAAGTGAAATATATCAGCACACGTGGTCAGGCACCCGTGTTGAATTTTGAAGAGGTTTTACTGGCAGGTCTGGCCAGCGATGGAGGTTTATATGTTCCGGAATCGCTGCCTCATTATAGTAAATCTGAAATTGCTGAGTGGCAGGGCCTACCCTATGCTGATTTGGCATTCAGGATTATTCAGCCGTTTGTCAGTGATAGTATTCCGGCTAAAGACTTGAAGTCGATAATTGATGAGAGCTACGCTGGTTTTAGACATCCTGCGGTTGCTCCTTTAACCCAGCTTGATCATAACGAATGGATTTTAGAGCTCTATCATGGGCCGACGCTGGCTTTCAAGGATTTTGCATTACAGCTACTTGGTCGATTACTGGATTATATTCTGCAAAGGCGCCATCAGCATGTTTCAATTTTAGGTGCCACCTCCGGAGATACCGGTTCAGCTGCGATTGAAGGCTGCCGTCGCTGTGAGAATGTTGATATCTATATACTGCACCCACACAACCGTGTATCGGACGTGCAGCGAAAGCAGATGACCACGGTGATTGGTGAAAATATTCATAACCTGGCGGTCGAAGGTAATTTTGACGATTGCCAAAGCATTGTCAAAGCCTGTTTTAATGATCAATCCTTTTTGCAAGGCAAACAGTCGCTGGTAGCTGTCAACTCGATCAACTGGGCGCGTATCATGGCTCAGATTGTGTACTACTTTTATGCGGCGCTAGCGGTAGGTGGGCCGTCCAAAAAAGTTTCTTTTTCCGTACCAACGGGAAATTTTGGAGATATTTTCGCTGGTTATCTGGCGAAACAGATGGGCCTGCCAATTGAGCAACTGGTGATTGCGACCAATAAAAACGATATTTTGCACCGATGTATCAGCAACAACGACTATAGCAAAAAGCAGCTCGATCATACCTTGTCACCCAGTATGGATATCATGGTGTCGAGTAATTTCGAGCGTCTGTTGTTCGATCTCTATGACCGAGATGGCGTAGCTGTCTCAGCCTTGCTGGATAACTTTAATGAAGGTGCGGTATCACTGGATGATAAGGTATGGCAGCGTGCCAGAGAGAATTTTGACAGCAGTGCGGTGGATGACGATCAAACCTGCGAAACGATTGCGGAGATTTTTGAAGCGACTGAGTTATTAATTGACCCTCACACGGCTATTGGTGTCAGGGCTGCTCGGCAGTGCAACAGGAATCGTAGTATTCCGATGATAACGCTATCTACTGCGCACCCGGTAAAATTCCCTGAAGCGGTACTCAAAGCTGGCTGTGAGCAACCTACTTTGCCTCATCATATGGCAGATTTGTTCGAGCGGAAAGAACGTTATAAGGTGGTGCCTAATCAGGTTGCAGAAGTGCAGCGCGTAATCACTGGCAGCAACGATTAGTGGAAGTGCAAGTAGCCTTAATCCAAGTTACCTGAATCACAGTTTATTCATGACAGATCGATAAGGATGCCGGACACAAATATGAAAACCATTGTGCGGCGTCCCATTGATGCCGAACGGCTTAATAACCTTTCCTCACAGCATCCGCTGCTTGCGCGAATTTTTGCGGCTAGAAAAATTAACAGCGACGCAGACCTTGATCTCGGTTTAGCCGGATTATGGCCCTTCCAAAAGTTTAAAGGCATCGATCAGGCAGTCAAACTGCTGCATGATGCAATGCTGCAGCAACAACAGATATTGATCATTGGTGATTTTGATGCGGACGGTGCCACGAGCTGCGTATTAGCCGTCAGGTTGTTGCGGGCTATGGGCGCTTCTGCGGTCGACTATCTCGTTCCCAACCGTTTTGAATATGGGTATGGCCTGACTCCGGAAATCGTTAAGGTCGCTCAGTTAAAGAAACCTGACCTGATTATTACTGTAGACAACGGTATATCCAGCATTGAGGGTGTGGCGCTGGCTAGACAATTAGGTATTCGAGTTCTGGTCACAGATCATCACCTGGCGGGGGAACAACTTCCAGACGCTGACGCGATTATCAATCCAAACCAGCCGGGCTGCGAGTTTCCCTCAAAATGTACCGCTGGGGTCGGGGTGGCCTTTTACCTGTTCATCGCGCTGCGAGCTCAACTGAGAAAAGCAGGTTGGTTTGAAAGCAAAGGACTAGCGGAGCCGAATCTGGCGGATTACCTGGATGTGGTTGCCTTGGGTACAGTCGCTGATCTGGTGGCATTAGATCATAATAATCGGATATTGGTGAATCAGGGCTTACAGCGGATTCGCAGCGGGCGGACCCTGCCTGGTATTTCGGCACTTTTAAAAATATCAGGCAGAACTCAAAGTGAAATAGTGGCTAGCGATTTGGGGTTTGCGCTGGGACCCCGACTCAATGCCGCCGGGCGGCTGGATGATATGTCGTTAGGCATCGAATGTCTGCTAACAGATGATGATCAGCTAGCAATGGAGATGGCGCTACAGCTAAACACCTTGAATCAGTCGCGCAAAGAGATTGAATCCGATATGAAGCAAAGTGCGTTGAATAGCTTGAGTGAAATTCAGGTTAGTTCAGACCAAGTGGGGCTTTGCCTTTATGATAAGGAGTGGCATCAGGGCGTTATCGGCATTCTCGCTTCACGTATTAAAGAGCAATACCATCGACCGGTTGTAGCTTTTGCCGATGCGGAGCAGGGAGTGATCAAGGGTTCGGCGCGGTCGATTAAGGGATTTCATGTGCGTGATGCATTGGATGCGCTGGCTAAACGGCATCCGGATATATTAAAAAAATTTGGTGGCCATGCGATGGCCGCGGGGTTGAGTATCGAGCGCAAACATCTAGAAGCCTTTTCTCAGGCGTTTAATTTACTGGCGCGAGAGTGGTTAGACGAAGCGGATCTTGAGGCGCAGGTGTTGACAGATGGAGCGCTTGAATCAAATTACTTCACACTCGACACAGCGCGATTGTTGCGCGATGCAGGGCCTTGGGGACAGCAGTTTCCCGAACCTCAGTTTGAAGGGGTTTTTCAGGTATTGCAGCAACGGTTAGTCGGCGAAAAGCATCTTAAGTTAAGTCTGGCAGCAGATCAGCACCCATTGCCGTTGGATGCAATCGCGTTCTTTGTTGATCTTGAAC
>CBDUGR010000361.1:0-3305 GCA_965366515.1 uncultured Gammaproteobacteria bacterium
AGGAAGTACACAAAAAGTACTGCATGGCGTAAACCTAAGTGTCTACCCCGGCGACTTCTGTGCCATAACCGGGCCTTCGGGATCAGGTAAATCGACTTTTCTAAATCTGTGTGCGCTGCTGGATGAACCCTCTTGCGGTGAGATATATTTCGATGGCCAGTCCACGTCCGGTCTTGCTGAATCTGCGTTATCATTGCTCCGCAAAAAGCATGTCGGTATGGTATTTCAGCAGTACTGTTTACTGCCCTACCGAAGCGTGCTGGAAAATGTCCTGTTTCGTTTCCGTTATTTGGAAATAGCTAAAGAAGACGCCCTGAAAATGGCTGAAAACGCACTAACCAAGGTGGGTATGTCATCATTTCTCGATAAGCCGACTCATCTACTTTCCGGTGGAGAGATGCAGCGAGTCGGTATCGCTCGCGCAATTGCCTTAAAACCCAGACTATTGGTTGCCGACGAGCCTACCGGCAACCTTGATTCCTCTGCCGCAAAACAGGTTATGCAATGCCTGAACGATCTCGGACAGCAGGAGGATATCGCCATCCTGCTGGTGACCCATAACGAATCGCTTTTGGATTACGCTTCGCGCCATCTGCGCTGTAAAGATGGCAATCTGATTGAACATGAAACCGCTTAACATTTCGCCGCTTTATCTGGATATCAGGGAAGGTATAAGAAGCAGACCCGGACGGTTTGGCCTCTCATTGTTTGCCATGACTATCGGAATGGCTGTGCTCACTGCACTGATCGCCCTTCTATCAGGGCTTGAGGCGCGCTCACAGCAGCTCAGTGAGGAACTCGGAACCAACGTCATCGCGATTTTGCCAAAGCCATCCAGCCACAAGCAGCCATTGAAACCATCACACGCGCATTTGCTCCGTGCCAATTACCCCGGCGCACAAGTCAGTGCAGTGAGGCGAAGCCGAGCGAATACGCCGGGTACCGATCGAAGCCTGGTAGTAATCGCTTCTGAGAGTGATTTGGTTAATATTCGTCAATGGAAAATGGTAAACGGCCGTTTTTTTGATGAACAGGATATCCAGCACAGGAAGCGTCATGTAGTCGTAACCGAAGCCCTGCGTAAGAGCTGGCGGTGGGATGTTGGCTCCACCATTTTACTTAAAAACACGCCTTTCCTAATTATCGGTGTGGTCGCATCTGACGACTCAGCTTTAGCGAGCGAATACGGCGATTCCCGGCTAACCACCGGAGAACAGGCAGTTTTCGTACCCCTGACGGTTGAATCGCACTGGGATGATCAAGTGGTATCAGAAGCATCAATTGATGCGCTTTATATGAAACCTGCTAACAACATTGCGGCAGAAGAGGTTCTTCCCGGACTGAAAAACCTGTTATCGCAACCGGGTTTGAACCTGCAAAATCTTTCCTGGATTATCCCCGCCACTTTGATTGAAAATGTTAAGAAAATGCAAACTACCATCGGACTGACCGTCGGCGCAATTGCAATACTCTGTCTGATTTTAGGTGGCACGACCCTTACCAGCTTACTGGTGGCTAACGTGCGCGACCGAATCTCAGAGATAGGTTTGCGTCGCGCGCTGGGAGCGACAGAGATGGATATCGCAATCCTGTTTATCGCAGAAGGCTGCGTCGCGACGATTGCGGCCGGAATACTTGGCCCACTTGTTGTACACCTGATCCTTGTACAAAAAATAGGCATATTATCGCGATTACCCCTGGAACTGGGTGCTCACACAGTCTTCCTGCCATTACTTTTCTCTGTGCTGCTAGGTATACTGTTCTCTTTCTGGCCGGCAATTTCTGCGGCACGCATCAGCCCCGCCGAAGCGCTAAGGAGTGAGTAAAAGAGCTGCCGATGCGTTTATTGATTACTTGCTCTATTTTTAGCGCATCAATAACCGAGTAAATAATTCCTTACTTTTCTTTATAATTTATGGGCAATACAATTTGTGGGTGTCCGTTTTTTAGTTTTTTACTGTTGGAGCCGCGTAGACTTTCCACACCAACTTTAAGCCGGACACACATTACGACCACCTACCTATGCTACAGACTTTAACCAGTTAACCACCTGTTTTTATTATATATTGTAAATATTTTCCACCCGTTATTTATTTCCCTGAATATGTACAAATACTGCTGTAACATATAGTATAAACAATGCGAATTTGCCCAATTTGACCATAACAGCTCAGCATAGGTGGCTCTACCCCACTCGTTTTATTTAGGCTGACGGATATACCGATCAACCCTCGCCTGGAAAATTTAGCCCATATTTTCAAAGGCTCAAAGGCTGAGAGCACGTAATGCCAAAAAAACCAACTTCAAAAAAGCTCGCCCCCACTACCGAGAAAGTGGCAACCGCACCTGATCCAGGTTTCCCAATCGCTGCGATTGGCGCCTCTGCGGGCGGACTCGAGGCCTTTGAAGCTGTGTTTAAGGCCATGCCTGCTGATTCCGGTATTGCATTTGTTCTCATTGCACACCTTGACCCAACCCACATTAGCTTACTGCCCGAGCTGTTACAAAAATATACGCTGATGCCAGTCCATCAGATACAGGATCGAATGAAAGTTACACCCAACCATGTGTACGTCATTCCACCCAACAAAAATCTGGAAATACTGAATGGCACGCTTAGACTGACTAAATTGGCGCAGCCACGAGCAGCCAATTTACCGATCAATTTGTTCCTTCGATCTCTTGCCATAGACCAGGAGGAAAATGCTATCTGCATCATTTTGTCAGGCACAGGCACAGATGGCACAAAAGGGCTGAAGGACATCAAAGACCATGCCGGAATGGTGATGGTTCAGAATGAGGCATCTGCCAAGTATAATGGGATGCCGGGAAGTGCTATCTCTACAGGACTCGCCGACTACATTCTGCCACTGGAGAAAATACCTGAACAACTCATTAGATATACTAGAAACCACGCTAATACCGTAAATTCCGAATCAACTATCAGCGAAGTATCCACGTCATACGCAATCCAAAGAATCTATAACGCACTTCACGCAAAAACGGGCCATGATTTCTCGCTATACAAAAAGAATACCATACTGCGGCGCATTCAGCGGCGCATGAACCTTAACCAGATCACTGAAATTAATGATTACACAGACTACCTCGAAGACAGCGACCGTGAAGTGGAAACCCTGTTCAAAGAGCTGTTAATTGGTGTCACCAGCTTCTTTAGAGACGCTACTGCTTTTGAAACGTTAAAGGATAAATTGCTACCCAAGCTGTTAGCGAGCAAGCCCGATAATTATACCATTCGCGCCTGGGTAGCCGGTTGCAGCACGGGCGAAGAGGCCTATTCATTG